>NZ_LT993738.1:600000-900000 GCF_900239945.1 Chlamydia serpentis
TTTTCGTTTTTTATACTTATAAGCGACTACTTTTTCTCCTTTAACAAGAGAAAGATACTTAGCTTTTACCTCTGCACTAGCAAGTGTAGGACTTCCTAAAAATGCTTTAGTCCCATCAAATACGAATAACACATCTCGAAAAATGATTTCTTTATCCGAAGCAACGTCATCTAATAACTCAACATCAATCACATCGCCTACACGAACTTGATATTGCTTGCTTCCTGTTTGGACTACTGCGTAAGGCTCCATTAATCTTTTCCTTATGAATCTTTCTATGCTTAAAGTTAAGCGCCATTTGCTAAGTTACTTTAGCAAAATCGAGGATTATACAAAATACAAAGTCTTGGATTATAATTTTTCACCTCTCCGAGAGTACTATCCTCAGGCGGCGATTATGGCCAGAGCCGGGATCGAACCGACGACACAAGGATCTTCAATCCTCTGCTCTACCATCTGAGCTATCTAGCCATTTGTAATCAATTATCATAGGGAAACATTCAGTTTAATATCAATGAGATTTCGAATTCTGAGCGCCGCTTTTTATTCAAAGGAAAAATTTTTTAAAGAGTCCTTTAAATGGCGGGGAAGACATTCTAACTTAATGAAAGTATTTCAGATTTTATTTAAAATAAAAGACTATTTTTAATAGACAATTAGGATGAATTATCTCTTTTTAATTAAAAAACTTTTTTTTCTTATTAAAAAATTTCTGAAAACCTGTCTATCAACAGCCAGAAAATTCGTCTTTAGTGTTATTGGAGGGGTGCGTGAATTTTAGAAATTTTGTAGTATGTTTTTTGAAAGGAAACTTATAAAAAATATATTAGGTAGTTATGGATCCAGATACTGATGCTCACCTACCCAAGCCGAAATGGATTTATCGCGTAGGTATTGGTCAAGATAGCCATCGTTTTCTCCCAGAAAGTTCTACTAAACCGTGCATTTTGGGAGGTATAATTTTTGAGCATTGTCCAGGATTTCAGGCAAATTCTGATGGTGACATTATTTTTCATGCTATCTGCAACGCTATTTCCTCGATAACCAATAAAATCATTTTAGGAAAAGTTGCTGATGAACTCCTACAAACACGCGGCATTACCGATAGTGGAATCTATCTCAAAGAGGCCTTAAAATCTTTCAAGCCAACTCAAAAAATTTCTCATTTGGCAATTACCATTGAAGGAAGTCGTCCTAAATTTCTTTGCAAATTATCTGCACTCCGTCAAAGCATTGCAGAGACCATGAACCTACATCCTATGGATATTGGTATTACTGCGACCTCTGGAGAGGGTTTGAGTGACGTTGGTTGCGGAGATGGCGTACAATGTTTCTGCATCTTAACTGTAATGGAATACTGTGGCTAGTAAACATCAATGACGTAACGATGTTGCTCTCTAAGAGAAGTTAAAGCATCTTTTCCTAAGATATCTTCCAAAGCATGTTTTACTTCTGTCCCTAACACCTTACGCCCACAAACAAAGAAGGAAGCCCCCTCTTCATAGGCTTTTCTGACACTATCTTTTTCTCTTCTAAGAAGATCTTGAACATAGATTTTCTGATCCCCTTCTCTTGAGAAAGCTAAAAAGAGTTTTAATTGGCCTTTTTCTTCAGCAGAGCTCCAAAATTCTCGATAATAAAAATTTACGTTTTCTTTTCTCTCACCGAAAAATAATAGATTACTTCCCTGATCTTTATTAAAAAGGCGTTCTTCTAAAAAAGCTTTATAAGGAGCAATTCCTGTTCCTGCTCCAATCATAACCAAAGGCTTCCCTTGAGTCGCTTTGGATAGGGTGAAATGTCTTGTAGGCTGTACGAATATAGGAGCAGAATCTTGTATCTGTAGTTGATGACATAAGAACGAAGAACACACTCCAAAACGCTTTTGGTACTTGCCGGGGTAAGAAACATGTTTTACCAATAACTCTATCCTATTCGGGTATACATTTGGTGAGGACGCTATAGAATAAAAACGAGGCAGTAACGGAAATAAGCTCTCTACAAAGAGCTCTATGGGGATACAAGGACGATACTCCTGAATAGCATCATACAATGTGATACTAGGATCTTTATTAGGGAAAAAAGAATTCAGTTTTTCTGGGATTTTATTGAGGTCAACATAAGATCTTAAAAATTCTTGAACAGGAATTTTTTTTTGATCTTTTTTTGAATTTACAAGACTAACAGAGGAATAGCCTAAAAAGTATAGTATGTCCTCTGAAACTTCTCTGGAATTTCTCGGTAAGACTCCTAAAGAATCACCTACTTTATAGGATAAAGCTGGGCTGTTGCTATTAAAGACGAGGCGATAAACGGGATCACTATCATTAGAAGGAGTCGATTCAGGACAAGAAAGGAGCTCACGCAATATTAAGGGGGCTTGCTGAGCTTTAAACCTTTCTTGTAAATACATCTCAATCAAACAAACTCGAATTAAGCGGCTTTGATTTTAATATCAACTCCTGCAGGAAGGGCCAACATTTTCAAAGCATCGATAGTTTTTCCTGTAGGATCTAAAATATCCACGAGACGTTTATGAGTGCGAATTTCAAATTGCTCTCTTGATTTTTTGTCTACATGTGGCGAACGCAATACAGTATAGACTTCTCTTTTTGTAGGCAGAGGAATTGGCCCTACAACACGAGCTCCTGTTCTTTTAGCAGTTTCAACAATATCTGCCGTAGAACGATCCAGCTGCCCTTGATCGAATCCTTTGAGACGAATACGAATTTTTTGCTTTTGCTGCTTCATAGATTCCTTACTTCTTAACAATCTCTTCTTGAATTTTTTGAGGAACCTTAGCAAAGAATGCAGGTTCCATGGTTGATGTTGCACGTCCTGAAGTCAATGATCTCAAAGATGTAGTATATCCAAACATTTCGCTTAAAGGTACTTCGGCATTTACTTGGGCCATTCCTCGAGAAGATTCTTGTCCCAAAATTTTTCCTCGACGTCGGTTGAGATCTCCAATTACATCGCCAAGATGATCTTCTGGAGTAATTACCGCCACTTTCATGATTGGCTCTAAAATTACTGGCTTTGCTTTTCTACAAGCGTCTTTTACAGCCATAGACCCGCAGATTTTAAATGCCATTTCACTAGAATCAACTTCATGGTACGAACCAAAAACAATATTGACTTTAACGTCTACAAGACCGTAGCCAGCTAGAACTCCAGTATTTAGCCCTTCTTCTACCCCTTTAATTACTGCAGGGATATATTCTTTAGGAATGACGCCTCCAACAATCTTACTGACAACTTCATTTCCTTTACCCGGTTCATTAGGTTCTATTTCAAGACAAACGTGAGCATATTGCCCTCGACCACCAGATTGCTTAACATATTTTGTTTCGCTGTTTCCACCCATAGTAATAGTTTCTTTATAAGAAACTTGTGGCTTTCCTACATTAGCTTCGACTTTAAATTCTCGGATCATACGATCTCGAAGAATATCTAGATGAAGCTCTCCCATCCCGGAAATGATTGTTTGTCCTGTCTCTTCATTCGTCGATACGCGGAAAGTAGGATCTTCTTCAGACAAAGAACTTAGTGCTTGAGCAAGCTTCTCCCTATCTCCTTTAGATTTTGGCTCAATAGCCATATCAATCACGGGATCTGGAAACTCAATACGCTCAAGAACAATTTCTTGGTTCTCATCACACAAGGTATCGCCTGTAACAGAAAACTTAAGCCCTACGCAAGCTCCAATATCACCAACAGTGAATTCATCTCTATCGGTACGTTCATTTGCATGCATTTCTAAAAGGCGAGAAATTCGTTCTTTTTTATCTTTTGTAGAGTTTAAAATTGCGGATCCTTTTTTCAGCGTCCCAGAATAAATGCGGATAAATGTGATACGGCCCACATAAGGGTCTGTCATAATTTTGAAAGCTAGAGCAGCTAATGGTCCATCACATCTTGGCTCTAAGCTAATCTCCTGATCTGTTTTAAGGTTAATACCACGAATATTTCCTCTATCAAGTGGGGAAGGCAACCATTTTACAATCACATTAAGTAATTGTTGCACGCCTTTATTTTTAAAAGCAGTTCCACAAAGCACAGGATTAATTTTATTTTCAATTACTCCCTTACGCATTACTTGATGAATCTCTTCTTCTGTAATTGCGTCAGGATCTTCAAGAACTTTCATCATGAAAGCTTCGTTACCTTCATCTATAGTGGCAAGTTCTTCTAAAAGATTAGCGCGCAAATCTGCACAACGCTCTTTGAGGTCTTCGGGGATTTCTTTTTCTTCCCACTTAGCTCCTAAAGTATCGTCTAAAAAATAGAGGGCTTTTTGAGATATTATATCGACCATGCCAACGAATTGGCTTTCAGAGCCAATAGGACAATGGACTGGGAACGCGTTAGCTCCTAGTTTTTCTTTCATGGATTCCACGGCAGCAAAGTAGTCTGCACCCATACGGTCCATTTTATTTACAAATGCAATCCGAGGCACTCCGTATTTATCTGCTTGTCTCCATACAGTTTCTGACTGTGGTTCTACACCAGACACAGCATCAAAAACCGCCACAGCACCATCAAGAACTCGAAGAGAACGCTCCACTTCAATTGTAAAATCAACGTGCCCTGGAGTATCAATAATATTAATCTTTGCTCCGAGCCAAAATACGGTAGTAGCAGCAGAGGTAATAGTTATTCCTCTTTCTTGCTCTTGCGCCATCCAGTCCATTGTAGCTCCGCCTTCATGAACCTCACCAATCTTGTGAGTTCTTCCAGCATAGAAAAGAATTCTTTCTGTAGTTGTCGTTTTCCCGGCATCAATATGAGCCATGATGCCGATATTTCTAATTGCACTTAAATCGAATTCTTGATTGCTCATGAACTTCTTATTTTCTCCGTAATTTAACTAACCTTACCACTTATAATGAGCAAATGCCTTGTTGGCTTCGGCCATACGATGCGTGTCTTCACGTTTTTTAATTGTTGCACCCTGTTTGTTAAAACAGTCAATCAATTCTGTAGCAAGTCCGACTTCCATAGATTTCCCTGGTTTGTTACGTGCATGCTTGATGATCCACTGCATAGCCAAACAATTTCTACGTTCACTAGCAACTTCAACAGGGACTTGATAGGTGGCTCCTCCAACACGACGAGAACGAACCTCTAAAATAGGCTTAGCATTTTCTAAGGCTTCTTCAAAACCTTCCAAAATATTTTCTAAACTTAATTTTTTACCAAAACGTTCTAAAGCAGAATAGACAATTTTTCTTGCCACACTTTTTTTTCCATGCATCATAACCTTATTAATAAATTTTTCTAAGATCACACTGCCATAGATAGGATCCCCAGGGATATTTCGCTTTTCAGCGGAGTGCCGCCTTGACATATAACTTAACCTCTACCTTCTAAATCTTGACCAAGAATTTTATGTTACTTAGGTCGTTTTGCTCCATATCGAGAACGACTTTGCTTCCTATTTTTTACTGCTGCACAGTCTAGAGTCCCCCGAACAATATGGTAACGAACGCCAGGCAAATCCTTGACTCTACCGCCTTGAATCAAGACAATACTGTGTTCCTGAAGATTATGCCCTTCACCACCGATGTAGGCAATGACCTCTTGTCCATTAGACAATCGCACCCAAGCAACTTTTCTTAAAGCCGAGTTCGGCTTTTTCGGTGTTTTTGTTTTTACTTGAAGGCAAACCCCACGCTTTTGCGGACATTTCTGTAAAGCTGGTGACTTCTTCCTAGATAGACTTGACTTACGTCTTTTACGTATTAATTGATTAATGGTGGGCATGTATTCTTCTCGCTTCAACCTCACTACTACAAGCATGGAAATATAGAGTAAGCCTCTCTTTGTTGGCAAGGGCTTATTTTCAGATAAAGAAGGAACGTTTGCTACTTTAATTTAAAAAAATGTTACCTTTTCCAGAAAGGGCATCTTTTCTTATTAAAAAATCTTAATCTCAAACACTAATCTAGATTTTTGCTAGAAAAGACTTTAATTTCAGGCTTCCCCTAATAAAGACTGTGCGCAATTAAAACAATACTCTGTAGATCCACGATTTATGTAACCAAATAAAAATCCAGCGATATGATCAGTTAGATCTTGATTATAGCTAAAGCTACTTTCCTTCCCTGCTTCTATGATGTGAATAGAATTGTTAGTGTAAATAAACAGTAATGGAACAATACGGGAAAGTAGGCGCTTAGCTATAGCTAAGTCTGGGATCCCCGAAAGAATTTTAGCAGAATCTCCCGATAGAAAGAGAACTTGGACGTGGTCTAGAAGAGTCCAAAAGCGGCCTAAAAATTCACTAACGATCTCGGAGTCCGAAAGATCGAAAAGGGTGTAATTATCGTTCTTCTTTGTCTCTTTCAGAAACTTTTCCATACTGTCGCCGTAAAAAGCAACTCGACTATCAATGAGTGTGTATCCCTGTTTTAAGAGTTGTGGCATCGTTCCTATAGCCTGTTCTCCCTCTTTAGAATAAAGTAGAGTATCTGGAGCATTGGGACAACGTAAAACTAATCTTAGATACTTTGGCTGTTGTAGAGCAGGTCCATTCTCTTTGTTTATCATTTCTTCAGTATAATTTTCTCCATTACGCATAGATCGTATTCCCAAATTAGAGAGACGATATGGTGAGAGATTTAAAGGTTCCTTGCGTTTAAAACAGACCCGAGTTTTCGGAAATTGCTCTTTATATTTTAAAAAAATTTCTTGTATTTTAGAGCTATCAGTAGGAAAAATCACTCCTGTTTCTAGGCCACATTGAGCAATGAAGTTTTGATCTATTTCAAGGATAATATCAATAAAAGGGGTGCCTAATATCGTCAAATAGAGGCGATTTTCCCAAAACGAAGCCTCTGAACCACTTACAGGGAAAACCACGCTTAGTGGAAGGAAAATTAAGAGTAGTCTTAAAATAATAGACGGCATACAAACTCTAATAAGAATAGAATTTCTACTACTAAACTAAAATCAAGGTTTTATTTTAAGTGTTTTCTTACTTTCTTCTTTGTATACTATTTGTTCACGCGTATGGATCGCTGCAGGAAATCCAACAATGACCTTACCAGTTACAGAACAGTCAAATACAAAATGGCAATTAGAATCTGAAGTTTTTGCTTCTTCACGAAGCCTTGCTATGATTGGGACTGTGTTGGTATTTTTTGTCATTGCTCTTGTTCTTTCCGGGTTAAGCCTTCTTCCTCAAGTGGTCCTTCCTTTTTCAGGAGCTTATTTTATTATTGGCTCTTTTCTAGTTCTTATTTCTTTAGGACTACTTCTTATTAATTGCTTCTGCGAGTTTAGACATTACATCTCGTTAATTTAAACACCGTTCTCCACTTATCCTGATTTATTGTAAAAGTTTTTTCTTTACTAAGCTGTTTGTAATAAATTAGTTTTTTACCCTTGCATAAAATCTTTGCTAAAGCCCCTTGGCTTCATGCCGATGTTACGAATACCTATCAAAATTAAATAGATGTTCGTAATGAAAAAAATTGTCCGTCTATGTGTAGCTCTTCTTTGTTTACTTCCCAAGGTGTTGCTTTCTTCAGAACTCTTACACGAAGAGGGAATCAAAAAAATGATGGACAAGCTTATTGAGTATCATGTTGATGCTCAAGAAGTCTCCATAGAAATACTATCACGTTCTCTATCCAGTTACATTCAAGCTTTTGATGCTCATAAATCTTATCTTTCGCAGCAAGAAGTTGCAGCTTTCCTATATTCTCCAGAAGTAAAAAAGCGTCTATTGAAAAATTACAAAGCAAGCAATTTTATTATTTATCGCAACATAAACCAAGTAATTCGTGAGAGCATCCTGCGTGCACGGCAATGGAGAAAAGAATGGGCGAAAAATCCTAAGGAACTTGTACTAGCAGCATCTTCCCATCAGATTTCTAAACAGCCCTCACAATGGTGTAAATCTCTAGATGAAGTGAAAGAAAGGCAACGGGCTCTATTATTTTCTTATCTTTCCTTATATCTTTCTGGAACTTCTCTTTCTCGATATGAAGGCAAAGAAGAGCAGCTAGTTGGTCTGTGTATACGTCAAATTGAGAACCATGAAAACGCCTACCTAGGGATCAACGACTACGGAGTTGCCATGGATCAGGATGAAGAGGCGTATTGTTTTCATATTCGCATAGTTAAAGCCTTAGCTCACAGCTTAGACGCCCATACAGCGTACTTTAGTAAAGACGAAGCTTTAGCAATGCGTATCCAATTAGAAAAGGGCATGTGTGGGATTGGTGTTGTTCTAAAAGAAGATATTGATGGAGTTATTGTTAAAGAAATCGTTCCAGGAGGACCTGCTGCCAAATCTGGCGATCTTCAACTTGGAGATATCATTTATCGGGTGGATAATAATAATATTGAATCTCTTTCTTTCCGAGGTGTCTTAGATTGTTTACGCGGGGGACCTGGCTCTACAGTCATTTTAGATATCCATCGTGGAAATAGTGATCATACAATCACCTTAAAAAGGGAAAAGATTTGTTTAGAAGACCGTCGTGTTGATGTTGCCTATGAGGCTTATGGAGACGGTGTTATTGGTAAGATTACCTTACATTCTTTTTATGAAGGAGAAAATCAGGTTTCTAGTGAACAAGATCTACGTCGTGCTATTCAAGAATTAAAAGAAAAAAATCTACTTGGTTTAGTTTTAGATATTAGAGAAAACACTGGAGGATTTTTATCTCAAGCGATTAAAGTTTCTGGTTTATTTATGACCAATGGTGTTGTAGTCGTATCCCGTTATGCTGATGGGAGTATCAAGTGTTATCGCACGGTATCTCCCAAAAAATTCTATGATGGCCCTTTAGCTATTCTAGTATCTAAAAGCTCAGCATCAGCAGCAGAGATTGTCGCACAAACTCTCCAAGATTATGGAGTTGCCTTGATTATCGGAGACGAGCAAACTTATGGAAAGGGAACCATCCAACATCAAACTATTACTGGTGATGGGTCTCATGAGGACTGTTTTAAAGTCACTGTAGGGAAATACTATTCCCCTTCAGGAAAATCAACACAACTTCAAGGGGTAAAATCGGATATTTTAATTCCATCACGCTATGCTGAAGATCGTTTAGGAGAGCGTTTTTTAGACCATCCTTTACCTACTGATTATTGTGATAATGTTCTTCATGACCCCTTAATGGACTTAGATAGCCATACACGTCCTTGGTTTCAAAAATATTATCTTCCTAATTTGCAAAAACAAGAGACTCTTTGGAGGGAAATGCTCCCCCAACTGATGGTAAATAGTCAACAGAGGCTTTCTGAGAATCAAAATTTTCAGTCATTTCTATCGCAGATAAAATCTTCCGAAAAAAGTGACCTATCCTATGGATTAAATGATTTACAACTAGAAGAATCGATAAATATTTTAAAAGACATGATTTTATTACAATCTAAAAAATAATTACTACTCATTTGTATAAATCCTAAACACAAGTGAATAATAGACAGCACCCCAAAATGCTAGGATGCTCATAAGATAAAAATCTAAGCGTGATGTGATTTTTTATTACTAATCTTCGGTGATGATGCGGCTTGTGCATTCCCAATCCTAATATTACGTTCAAGTATTGGAGTACTTGACCTAGAATTCACTGTTGACCCGGTTTTTATATGACCGAAAATCTTATTCGATTGGTTAAGGACACCATCATCAAGTTGATCCTCTAAAACCCCTGCCCATTTTTGGAATACCATGAGCTTTTCTGCTGTACAGGCTTCGTCAAAACATAATGATGTGACCAATAATTTAATCAATCCCAACACTGCAGGGATAATCAACCAAAATGCATTTGCACCTAATTGATTATGAAAGATAAACATACAAGCTAAACCAGCTACAACAAAAATAATGCCTAAAACAAGCAAAGTAATTTGACAAGCTCTAGATTGAAAAAGCTTGGATTCACGCACAGGCTTGATAATCTTTCCTCTTACCCATCCTAAAACCATATTGGCTAATCCAGGACTGCTTGCTACATCTTTTAGCTTCTTCTCAGGATCCTCTATTACTTCGTCTAGTAGATTGATAAAATTAGTATTGCCTGTTCCTTCTGCTGTTCCCCCCACGGAATGTAGATTTGATGACATACCGTTCTCCTAATATAATTTCTAAAGAAACAGACTACACTACAAAAACATTAATTAAAAATTTTAATTACATAGCGCAAGGAGGCGCTTTGCAAAATAAATCTCTTAAAACCAGCTTCTTAAGAATTATCCTGATCATAAATTGAACTATTTAAATTAGGGAAATAAGACAAAAAAAACCGTCCTAATGCACTGCACTAGGACGGTAATTCTTTGAAAATTATCAGAGAAAAGCCTCTAGGATAATTTCTTAGAATTTAATACACATGGGTGTTTTCTGTATCCGATACGGGTGAAGTTAACGTATCAGAAGAAAGAATAGCTTCGCCACGAGCATCCCCAGGAGCGATACCTTTCAATGTAACAGAAAACTCTACTGATTCTTTCGATCCAAGTTTAGGTAAGGCATCGAAAACAACCGTATTACCTGAAATCGTTCCTTTGGTTGGCCCTGAAGAAGCGATTGGCTGAAGTTCTTTTGAAAACTTCAAAATCAGAGATACGTTCGTATCTTCAGCAGAACCACGGTTAGTTACGCAAATACGATACACTGTATTTTCTCCTACACAGATAGGATCATTTGTATCTAATACGCACATATGAGTCGCTGCTAAACCTTTCCAATGCGTTGTTGCTTCTGCGCAGCAAGTGCAGGATCCACAATCAGACTGGCTAGTTACTGCAACCTGATTTGTAAATCTTCCAGGAACCTGGGCTTTCACCACAACTTTAAACTGTAGAGTTTCGCCTGGGCACATCTCTTTGATACGCCAAACAACTTTATTACAGCAAATTTCTCCACCAGGAGCCTCAAGCACTGTAACACCAGAAGGCAAATTGTCTTGAATAACAACATCATGAAGAATCAAATCCCCAGGATTGGATACTGAGATTGCGTACTCAACCGGTTTACATACGTAAGACCAATCAGCACCAGAAATATTTACCTGTACACAGGGTTCATTAACAATTGTTGTTACACTTGCCGAACACTTGTGTCCACCGCAGTAAGTTACAGTAGCAATATTGGTCACCTGTCCTCTTTTTTGAGGGCAGAATTCAACTGCAAATACTTTTTTATCTCCAGGTTTCATATCGCCTAGATTAAAAGAAAGTACTCTTTGACCAGAAGCATGAGAATAGCCGTCAGGAACTGGATTATCTACCGTTACGTTACGAGCGATAGCTGATCCCGTATTTACTACTTCTATTTTGTAACATACAGGACATCTTAGGCAAGCACACTCAGGTCCTTCTTGTTTAATACAAATGGCTGGCTGACCACATTTAGTATACGATCGAAGTTCCGGACAAGCACATACAGTAGCAGCTGTGAAGCAACAACCTTCCTTAAGAGGTTTGACCCATACAGTAATTTTACATCTATCGCCTTGGCCTAAACGATCGATTTTCCAGATTAATTTCCCATCATTCGTAGGAACTGTTTCTGGATCACTACTTACAAATTCAGCTTCGCAAGGAAGTTGTTGTGTAATCACAACATCAACACAATCTTTTTTGCCAATAGCAAGGATTTCGATAGGATAAGGAGATCCTACAGTAGCATATTCTGGAACAGACTGACAAATTTCTACGTTGCAGTCATCATTTACTTTTACAGAATATAGCCTTCCATAGCAAGACTCTTGTTGAGCCTCTAAAGGTTGACATCCTCTTCCCTCTTCACAGGGATAAAATTCTTTATCACAAAAAGCCCCACGGCTATTTTGTTCAACTGGTTGTTTATTTTTACGGACAAGTCTAACCTTCTTCGCTGTTACAGGAACAGGTGCTGGCTTTGTTTCTGCACTAGCGACGATCTTAGTAATCAGAGACTCTGCTACAGCGGCCTCTATACCCCCGCTGGCAAAGCAACTCGCCATACTCGTTAGCGCAAGGACCGTAACTACTCGTCTGATGAGTTTGGACATAGGGATCTCCTATCGCATGTTTAATTTTTCTTCTGCCATCGGGTAGAACGTTTTGTAAACTCTTACCCTCAACATTTGGGTTTATTATTTTAAATTAAGGTAGTCAAGAATTAATTTACTTCCTAACTACCCGATCAATTTAAGTAAACAACTAAGACAACTTTTCTTACTGTTTACATCTGCCATCAGAGGGTGTACAGCCTTTAACTTGTGGACCTTGAACACTGTTACACTCTGATGAACCGCATGGATTAGAACAAGAAGGAGAGTAAGATCCACACGAATTATTGGTAGAACATTTATCTTTCTTTCTCATTGCTTCACAAGGATTACAGGGGGCACAAGGATCTTCAAAACAACAATCTACAATGCGGCAACAGCTACTTAAGCCAACAACACCACAAAACATTGCAGCGATTAAAACAGCTTTTTTCATAAGTTTTTAACTCCTTTCTAATTAGAAAACTTTCGTGACTTATTTATTATTGAAATTGAATTGAACTTTTAATAATTAATAAAGCACGTTCCCATGAACAATATTACAAATGAAAATAAAAATTTTATCAATTATTTTTTCTAGTCAAATATTTTTCCAATTAAGGATCCTTTTTTAAAGAATCAATTACTAAAATATAAATCTATAATTTTCAAAAGGAAACGAATTAGGAAAATAATATTACTTATTGATAAAAATAATTTTTTAAAAAATAAAGAGCTAGTCAATAAAAATGGACAAATTTTTCTATATTATAAACCCATGAGACTGACAAACAAACGGTTATAAAAATAATTAATATCAAACATGCAATCAAATTATTGAATTATAACGAAATAATTGTGTAATATTAAAAAATAAAAATGAGAAGGGAAATGAAATTATTTTACTTTTGTAACATTGTTTTCCTAGTATCTTTATTTTCCGTAGGCTGTAGCTACGCACCTCCTCCACGCAGTTATATTCTTGCTCAAGGAAGAACTCCTCTCCTCAATAAAGCTCACTCCTTAGAGTTATTACTAGCAAAGGCTATACTTAATACTTGCTATCGTACAAGTTTGTAATCTAAAATAAACCGGTTATAGAAAATCAGGTACGTGAAAAAAGAGTAAAAGCTGAACTTTAGATATCGGCTCTAATGATTTTAGGAGCCACCTACTTGAAGTTGCTTCAAGCTAATTATATAAGTTTAAATCAAAGGTAGATTCTTGAAAATCGTCTCTTTCCATGAACCTATCTATAGCTATCGTCAACTTCTTAGGAACTCCTCCCAGAAGTTTTTGTGCGTGCAAAAGACGAGCCCTTGCTCGAGGCTTCCCTAGAATTTCTAAAGAGTCAAAAAGAGGTAATCCTTTTCTCTTTCCAGTAAGAGCAACATAGAGGAGAGGAATAATAGTTTTTTTATGATCAATATTGAACGCTTGAGCGAGCCACTTGGAACCAGAGTAACTATTATCTTTTGTCCATTGATCCGATTTCTCAAGATACTTTACATAGCTGTAAAGAACGAGAGCAGCTTGCTGTGCGGGAAGAGCCGAAGGAAGGAGCTCTTCAACACTATACTCTAGAAATGCTGAGAAAAAAAAGGAGGTCAGTTTGATAAATTCCGCTAGATTGGCAATCCGAGATTGGCATAAAGGAAGTATTTTCAATAAAAATTCATCATTGAGCAACCACCCCTTAAGTTCTTCTAATAAAGCTTTGGGAGAAGCTTTGTGATTAAGGTAGTACTTATTAATCCAATCAAGCTTTTGGATATCAAAAACAGCCCCCGACTTTCCAATACGTCGAGGATTAAAGTTTGTTATAATACGCTCTAGAGGGTAAATCTCTTCATCACTTTCCATGCTATAACCCATAAGGGTTAGGAAGTTAACAAAAGCTTCTTTTACATATCCTGTGTCACGGTAATAGAAAATAGAGGTTGGATTTTTTCTTTTTGAAAGTTTTGTGCCATCAGGATTAAGCAGAAGGGGCATATGAAGAAATACAGGGGGCTCCCAACCAAAAGCTTGATAAAGTAGAAGATGCTTAGGAGTGGAGCTTAACCATTCCTCCCCCCTTAAAACATGAGTGATTCCCATGAGATGGTCATCAATTACGTTAGCGAAATGATAAGTAGGGAATCCATCCGACTTTACTAAAACCTGATCATCAACATCTGCCCAAGGGAAAACAACTCTTCCTTTACTATAGTCTTCAAAAATACATTCTCCTGAAAGAGGAACTTTAAGACGGACGGTATAGGGTTGACCCGAAGTCTCTCTTAACGAGACCTCTTCTGGGGAGAGGTAACGATACCTACGGTCATAGCCACCCCGATAACCAAGGGTATTTGCAACAGCGCGCATTTCAGCTAGTTCTTCGGGAGTCGCAAAGCACTTATAAGCATACTCTGTCTTCAAAAGAGCATCAACATACCCTTGATAAATTTCCGTGCGTTCCGACTGACGATAGGGGCCGTAAGGGCCTCCCACGTCAGGCCCCTCATCCCACTGGATCCCACACCAATGAAGAGCTGCAAAGATATTTTGTTCGTAGTCTTCACGACTACGCGTTCTGTCCGTATCTTCGATACGGAGAACCATCTTCCCTTTAAATCGCTTTGCAAAGATTTCGTTAAACAGAGCCATGTAAGCGGTACCTACATGAGGATCTCCTGTAGGAGAAGGAGCTACCCTAACACGGACATTTTCCCAATTCATGTTTCTTTTATCCTTAGACCAGGAAGACTTCATACCTTGAAAACAGCTATTTCTTCAAGGGAAATCCTCTACCTAAAAAAGTAAACGTTGAAAATCAAAATAAACTCCCTAATTTCATTACAAAATTGGGGAGTCTCTCAAAGAATACGATGAAAGAGAGATCCACTACCCTTAAATGAGAGGAAATTGTTCTGGCATCGAAACGCAGAAAAAGAAGTTATCAATAGTGTTATGGAAGAATCGAAAAATCGAAAGCAAATTAATTAAGTTCAGAAAAAATTTCAGTGGAAGATTCAAAATTCGAAGTCTGGGGTTCTTTCAATGCAGCTTCTTTTAATTTTTTAGCGGTCTGCTTACTCAGATACTCGCTCTTATATCTTTCGATTTCAGATACGTGAATCACCCAAGCGGCTCCTTTACGCTCTCCTCGTATTGTTCCAGTACGAGTTGCATAATAAATTTTTTGTACAGGCACACCTAAAATCTGAGCAACTTGATTGATAGAGTAGCATCCTTTACCGTTATCAAAAACCAGCTCTCCTTGATACAAAGATTTCTTTCTAGAGTAACGATTACGTTTGTACTCTTCCAAATCTTTGATATCTATTTCCCAACGCGTTTCTTTAGAAGCCCTAAGTTTTTTCTGTTTAATTGCTACATAAATTGCCTGCCTAGTTACGTTATGTAGTTTAGCAGCTTGAGTTATCGATACCCATGTTGTATCTGAGTTTTTGACATTCTCAACTTCTTCTTGTTCTTCTATTTCGTAGCATTCCTCATGTTGTTCGCACGCCATAAGCTAGCACCCCTCCCCCTCAACATATTTACAATTAAAACAACCGTAACAGTTAATTTCTTCCTTGTTTTTAGAAGTTTTTAAAGAAGTATTTTCCTAAGAAAAGCTTTATTAATCAAGCTTTTTTGTTAATACAAAGTTTATGTTTTCACATTAAAATCTTAATAAAGAGCAAACAAAACTATGATTTATTAACACTTCTTTACATTATAAAAATTACGTATTACAAAAAAACATCCCCTGGATAGCCCGAGAGAGGATTTCCTAATTAAGACTTGTTCTTAGGTAGACAAAACAAAATACCAAGAATCAACAAAATATCTACTCTTTTCTTTTCCTGAACGAAGTATTTTTTTTTAATTTCGATTATCAATGAGGGTAGACTTAAACAAAGAAGTGATAAAGAAAAAATTTAAAAACAACCCAATATGGAGCAACAAAAGTATAAAATTCTTGACTCGACCTTGTTTTCTAAACCTAAAGACCTATTTTTCACCTAACAAAAGACTTCTTTCTAATTATCAAAATAGCTACGAATATGACCTATAATGGTTTGAATCACCTCATCAGAAAGCACGTGATCATGTCTTAAACCAATCTGAGATACGGGAATTTTCTTGCCTAAACAGCTTTTGAGATTTTTGGAATCTAAGAATTGTTCTGCAAAGCAGGTACGCCTTGCGAACAGTCCATCACCAACTAGGTTCCCTGCACAATCAGTTCCATAGATAAACAGTTCAGGACAACGCAAAACCTTACTTTTTGCTTCCGAATCAATATTCCAGTCGGTAAGATTGGCTATTAAAGAACCCAGTCTTCCAATAAACTGTTGAGCAACTCCTCCTATAGAACGAGCTCCACGATCTTTAATAGCAAACCATTGAATACCGTCGCTACTATCTGTGACTTCCCTACTCAAGGCTTCAGCTTGAATACTGGCTCCCAAAGAATAACCATAGGCAATAATCTGACGCGCATGAGGGCCTTCTGATTCATCTCTAAGATAGCGTACACATCCCTGAAAAGATTTTACTAAATTGTTTTTTGTTACCTTTCCTTGACTCAACATTACGCCTGGATAATTAAAGATCAGAACATTAGCTTGAGATCCTTCGGCTATACGTAACATCCAGTCATTTTGTCCCTGTAGGATAGTCCTGTATTCCAAACAATCAGAGTTCCCGTTAGAAATTAGCATCCATCGATCAGGTTTAGCATTAGCGAATCGCAACTCCAATCCATCAATCAATAGATCATCATACTGCAGAACGACTCTTCGAACAGAGGAGATGTGTTCTCGAAATGAGGCTGAGACCAAACGAGCTGCGTAAGCTTTTCTTAATAAATAAGAATCTTGACATATGCTTCTAAGAAGCCAGCCTCCTGCTGCAGGAACAACACAATTCTGACTGATCTTCTGAATGACCCAGAACAGACCTAGAGGAATGAAGAAGATTAAGCCAAGAAGAACTTTAACAATCGTCCATACGATACTTATAAGACGATAAAGATAAGGATGCGCTTGTCTCTTTTCCCAAGAAGTTCGTTCCCGATCAGAAGAGAACATCTGAATTGAGGGTTCAGGATGTCTATCGAATACAGGTGCGTACTGTTCGCTTGTAATAGCAAAGGACATCTTTACCTGAATTAGAAATAAGAGAAATTATTTAAAAAGATATTATAATGAAAGCTATTCAATAAACTAAAGATAAAAAGTAGACGAGTTCGAATCAAAATTTCTAGTTAGTTTAATAAAAACTACCCCTCTCTGTCTTCAATTAACAAGATTTTTATCTAAAAAGAAACTGTTTGAATTATTTTAAAACAAATTCGCTATTTTGAAGTAATTAAAAAGTACTTTATGTTTTGAATTAAACAAAACTCTTTTTTAAAGCTTAAAAATTAGAGTCTAAAGCAATACGAAAATCACGGACAAGGAGATGAATCACCCCTGATCCCGAAGTTTGGGATAGACGTGGTGTATAAGCAACCTCCAGAGGTACATGCCAACGTGCTTTTAATGCAGAAGCATGATCCCCCATACCAAAGGCTACGCCTTCAAGATTCCTTTCTTTTTGACTAAGATAGAGCTTAAGATGGTTCCCTGGCAATACTTTAGGATAGCGCACTTGGACAACTTTCGAACAGAATACAGG
Source organism: Chlamydia serpentis (assembly GCF_900239945.1). Lineage (NCBI taxonomy): Bacteria > Pseudomonadati > Chlamydiota > Chlamydiia > Chlamydiales > Chlamydiaceae > Chlamydia > Chlamydia serpentis. The sequence continues at coordinate 617,673 of NZ_LT993738.1, forward strand.
CATGAGGTTTCCTTTTCCAAAAGGTTCGAACAATTCCATGGAAGATAAAAGGTCATGATCTATAGCGTCAAAATCAGCATATGCATCGATTTCAAGATGAGGAAGAGCATCCCGTTTTTTCAAAGATGAATGGACAAGGTGAATAAATTTCTTTTTAAAATCTTCGACTTTATCTTCTTTTATAATTATCCCCGCAGCAAAATCATGTCCTCCATAGGATAGAAGAAGAGAAGAGCATTTTTTCAAAACTCCAAGCAGAGGGAACGATCCTATAGTTCTTGCAGAGCCTTTTCCCACTCCTCCTTGGATAGCAATGATTACTACAGGTTTGTTATACGTTTTAGCAAGACGTGCTGAGATAATTGGAATAACACGAGCATGCCACTTCATTGATGAGAGAACTATAGCAGCCTGCTTTAAAAGGTCTGCATTACTATTTAAAATTTCCTGAATATCTTGGAATACCTCTGCTTCTATTCTCTGCCTTTCTTTATTTATGTTATCCAGTTCAGCGATAAGAATATCTGCTCTTTGACTATCTTGGGTAAGCAAAAGTTCGACACCTTTTTCAGGGTCATCTAAGCGTCCTAAGCTATTTAGTTTTGGTGCGATCTTTAGAACTATATCCGTAGAGGTGACTTCACTTCTTTCTACTCCTGCCAATGCACACAGCTTATTCAGTCCGATTCGGGAGCCTCTAGCAATTTCTTTAATCCCATAGCGAACCATAAGACGATTTTCTCCTAATAAGACGCCAACATCAGTAATTGTTCCTAAGGTGACAAGATCTAATAACTTTTTTAGATTGTGTTGATTTTTAGAGACAAGATTTCTAGAGGTCAGTGCATTTAACACTCCCCTGGCGAGCTTAAAAGCAACCCCTACTCCTGTAAGTTCTCTGTTAGGGTAAGTATGGTCGCGCAATTTAGGGTTTAGGGTAGCTATACAGTGAGGCATTTTCCCTGTAGGCATGTGGTGATCTGTAATGATCACATCAATACCCTGCCTTGTAATATCACTGACTTCTTTCCCTGCAGTAATTCCACAGTCTACAGTGATTAATAACGAAACTTGCTCTTTTTTTAGTTTAGCAATGAGCGTAGTAGTTTCTCCATGCTGTTTCAGTATCGCACCAAGAAAAAAATAGCTTACACGAATATCGATTTCTCTTAGAAATTCTACAAGAAGGGCAACACCTGTCATCCCATCGACATCACTATCTCCATAAATCATGACATGTTCTTTGCGATCTCGAGCTAGCAGTAAGCGTTCTACAGCTTTGGACATATCTAAAAATAATCCAGGATCATAAAGGCTCGAAAGATGACTGTACAAGAATTTATGAATTTCCTGAATTGTTTGAAATCCTCTTGAGATAAAGATCTGAGCGACTATAGGGGGAAGATGGAATTCTTTGATAATCATTGCAAGAAATGCAGGATCTTCCTTGGGATAAACCCAGGATAACCCTGCTGCCGAAACATTATCTAAATTTGTCATAAAATTGATACCAAAGAGTCTTTGAGCTTATAAGCTAAGGACATTTTTGTATTGCTCCACCTTTAGTATAACACCTATTTTGCATTGTTTTCTTTACCGATCATAAACAAGAGAAGTGACGGGGCAATATAAAGAGATGATAACGTCCCCAAAAGAACTCCTATAGTCATAATAAAGGCAAAATTAAATACAGAGGCTCCCCCTATAAACAATAACATTAACAACACAGACAGGGTAGTAGCTGTTGTCATGATCGTGCGACTAAAGGTCTTTTGCAAAGCATCATTAATTAAAATATGCATTGGCGTAAATAACTTAGCCTGTCGATCTTCGCGAATGCGATCAAAAATGATTAGGGTATTGTTTAATGAATACCCTAATACAGTCATTAAGGCTCCAATTGCTTGAACATCTATTTGTATTTTTTTCAAAAAGAATTGTGCTACAAACAAGACTGCACAGGTAGCTATAAGATCGTGTATTAAAGCACTGACAGCGCTAAAAGCATATCGCCATTCAAAACGCAAACTAACATAAAACAAAATGATTATTAAAGCTCCTAAAAGGCCTATACATGCTTGATGACGCATTTTAGTAGATAACTTGCTACTTACGTTAGACCAAAAATTCTGTGTTTCTCGTAAATTTTCACTAGAAAATTCTAGACCTGTTTCTGATAATAATCCTAATGCCAATGCCAACTTATGATCCGTGATTTCAGGATGCTGATTATTATCTACTCTAGTTTGAGTTAAGGCTTTATCGCTGAAATAAATTTTTATTTTTTCTGAAGATCCAAATGTTTGGACACGAAAATCTCTAGAGGAAAGGCCTACCTTCTTTAATTTATCAATAACTTGGCCACGAACTTGAGTAATGTCCTCAATACCATATTCTCCTGCATTAAATGTAAACGCATAACCTCCTTTAAAGTCGATGCCTAAAACAGAATTCCAAGCTCCAAAGCTCAAAGCTATGAGTCCCAAAAAGATAATACTTCCTGAAACAGCCCAAAGTTTTTTGGATCCCCCTAAAAAATCATGTTTGACACCGACAAATCTATTCATCATGTGTAATTGTGTATCTTGGGTTCTGTTCATCCATATCATGAAGAAAAACTTAGTCATAAAAAGAGCAGTAAACATGGAGGAAAAAATTCCTAAAATCAATGTTAGAGCAAAGCCTTTAATTGGACCTGTATCTAAGAAGAAAAGGAGAGCTGAAGCAAGTATTGTAGTTAAGTTAGAGTCGAAAATAGCTCCAAAAGCTTTTTTATACCCCTTTTCTATAGATCGCAAAAGGCTTTGCGATAATAAGAACTCTTCTCGGATTCTTTCAAATACAAGAACATTCGCATCTACAGCCATTCCCATAGCAAGGACTATCCCAGCAAGTCCTGACAAAGTCAGTGGTGCATCCAAATACTGTAAAGCAGCCCAGATAAGCAGAAGATTAAGTAGAACAGCCCCTGAAGCAATAATTCCTCCGAATCTGTAGTATATGCACATCAAAACGATTAGCACTGCCAAACCACAGCATGCAGAGATAATGCCTTGAGTACATTGTTTTTTCCCAAGATCAGAGGATATAGTCTCTTCACTAAGAACTTCAGGAATAAAAGACATTGCGCCGGATTTTAAATCGGAGGCGAGCTTATTGACTTCACGATGAGTAAATTTTCCTGTAACACTTGCATGACTTCTCAAAGGAGCATTTAAAATAGGGCTACTAATTATGTAACCATCAACAACTACCGCCATGCGCCATCCACGATTCGCAGAATATTGTTCATTAATAGTGCCGCTGACTCCCTCTTGGCAATATGCAGAAGTCCATTTGTGAAAATTCTCTGCAGGTGAAAGTCTCTCTACCATTGTCCTAGGAGTGGTATCTTTGATCGAGAAGTTTAAAATATAACCTTCACCTGTAGCAAACTCAGGACGAATATCTTTCAGAGAAGAGCCATCTAACGCGTAGTTTCTAAAAACAATTGTTAACGGATTTGCCTTGTGTTCGTTATCCTTTTCAATAGCAATCATGGAAAATTTGGTATCTAAATCTGTAGATGGTATTTGATAATCGACAGGAGGAAAGGCAAGACCTTCACTTTTAAGTTTATGAATTACCTCGTGGACACTCCGAGGCAAATCTACCTCTTCATTAAATAAAACACTTGCCAAAATATTAATTTCCTCCGGAGAGGGTGTCCCTCGAGATTTAGCAGTATACCAAAGATAGTCTAAAAACTTTTGCACCTCATAGCGCAATCCATTATAAAGAGAGAATTTCTCGTTGACAACGTGGAAACTCATCTTTGAGGTTCCTAGAATCTCTGATGAAGAGATTGTAGAAGATCCTGGCACACTAAGGTGTATACAGTTACCTTCACGATGAAGTTCTATCTCAGAAACCCCGAGTTTATTTAAGCGAGCATACAACTCATCGGAAACCTTGAGGATATCTTCTTTACCAGTAAGCTGTTTTCCCTGGTAATCTTTAAAAGAAAGAAGGAGTTGGCGGCCTCCAATAAAATCAATACCAAAACGTAAAATATTCTCGCCTCGAGAGAATTTTCTCATATTTAGCTTCATATTTTCTAGAAAGAGATTCTGGTGGGGAATCGGAGCTCTTAACCGTTCCTGGGGATCCATAGAACACTTTGCATGACGATATTGTTCATGCCAGCGTACTAAGTCATTGTGACGATTCTTTTCAATTTGATTTACAGTAGCAAGGCGATCTTTAATATCTTTAACCTCTAGGAAAGCACTACCTTCTTTTCCTATTATAAATCGTTCTCCCCAAATATCTAAAAACTGCTGTAATGGTTTTCGAATTTCTAGAATTTGATCTTCTCCTAAACTCCAAGAAATAGCATCCGTATGAGAAAAACAATTATATAGATTTTGCAAATCCCTTTCGAAACTACGGATTTCCTTGTCTCGAGCCTGTTCATATTTTGCAATGATTGAGCGTAGGCCTTTGAATAAAATATAGATCGAACCCCTAGAAAAATGCTTACAACCTATATCAGGAGAAAAGATATAACAACCAAAAGACTCACTCTCTGTAGGTTGACGGCAAAAAATTGGAAAATTTTCAGTAATGAGATCACAAGATTCAGCTGTAGGCCTATTTAAAGTTAACGCAGTCAGGTGTTCTATGATTCCTTGGAACAGACGTTCTCTATGAAGAATGATTTTCCCCTGAGTATCTCGATCCATCCAAGTAAACGCAAACCCTAAGGAATGATCTTCTAATTGCGCGTTTAATTGCTTAGAAAGCCTCTCTTTTTCCATAGCGAGACGACTTTCAAAATCTAAAAGCTGCTCGGTCGATAAGGTCTTACGTATGTTTAACAAATCAGGATGCAATTGCAGTATGACTTCCCGTTGTTCAGGAGAATACTTTATAGAGTTAAAAAATAATGATGACTCACTACAATCCAATCGGTTCCCGTCAATATAAGCATGCTTTAACCTACAAATAGATGGGTTCTGAGAAAGAACCTGGTATACGCTTCTTAGCAATTTTTGATCTTCAAGTTCGACCTCTGTGTCGTTTATCAATAAAGAAAGACGAGATAAAAATGCGATTTTATCTTGTGTCGAAGAAAAAGAATATTGACAAAAAGCTTCGAGGCGAGAAGAAAAAATCTCAAATCCAGAAGCCAGATTGTGCGCATACTTTAAAATGTGCTCTTTAGGAGCCTCAACCCACATAGAAGGGTAACAAGAACAGTCTTTTTGGATTAAAAGAGCACATTCAGAATGGACCTGCTGCAAAATACCGGTAATTATCTCTTGTTCGTTTTCAGGAGAATAGGGAACAAAAGAAAAATCACTTTCTACTAAAGAAGTATTTAAAGAATTTGCGACTTGAATAACATGGCTATTTTTCTCTTGACCATAGCCTACCACGTGAAGTCTTGAAGATTTTATTGGTATATTAGGTTCTGCATATACAAGGTTTGCAATAAAATCGTCAGCATCTTTACTACTCTTAAAATGGACACTTACAACATCTGGAATAGCAGGATGCTTCTGTATTTGCCCACGCAAATTTAAAGACGAAAGAATACTAGAAACTCGAGGAACTATCTCCTTACGAACTTGTTGAGCTTGCCTAGTAAAAGATTTTATTATTTGTTCAGCTTCGTTTCGATCTATTTTCTTATGCAGGGGCTTAGCATAATACAAACATGTAGGCAAAACGTAATATAACGCCAAAGCAAATACGCAAATAATGATAGCGAAATTACGCTTAACCTTGTGTTTCATTGCACCGCTCTACTTTTTATCAGGAAATATTAAAACCAAAATACCAGTTGAAAAAAAAATCGTCAAACGAACAGACACCTCTGTTTTCAAACAAATTTTTCATTTATATTTCTGTAAAAGATTATTTTGTATTATTACAACACACACATCCTACTGAAAAGTCTCGTTCAAGTCGAGGCTATGCAAACATACAATTATGCTCTTTAACAAAATCGCGAAGAGAAGCAGGGGAAAGGTTCGATAGAGGTGAAGACAACGGTGTTTGAGACGTTAGATCCTTTAAAATAAAAGTTATGCGAACAGAATTGGGTTCATATTTTGCAAGATATTTTGCCACAAGCTGAGCCGCATAAAGAAAAGCTGCTTTTGAAATTAATTTTATTTCATCTTCGGTCCCTAAAGATGGTGTGAGAGGAGTCCCGAGGATGGGAGTGAGTATGTAGATGTTCTGTTTTCTTCCTCCAGAAAGATCTCTGATCTGATTTAATGCAGAAAAAAATGCTTGAGAATAGGCACGTATATATTCTCTACATTGATTATCTTCACCGACCTTAGGGAATTTGATATAAATCGCACTGCTAAGACATGTTTCATTTGTTGAGTGTCTAGGGATAACTTCAGGGGATAAACGTTCTGAAATCTTTTTTTGGTTCTTAGAAGGGCACGAGGCAATTGTAGAAGGGTCTAAGCCAAAAGTTTTTTGCAATAAGGTATTCTTTTCTTCGACTTCCTTTTTTAATGCCGTTCCATCGAATTCCTGAATTAGAAACACACTGGTGTTTTTATCAAATTTCTTCCGGGATATCTTCTTAATAATTTCCTGAGAAGCTTCACAAATCTGTACTTGAGGGCACCCCGGGTGATAATAGCATCCAGCACGTATTTTATTCCAAGATTGCAATAGGGAGAGAAGCTGTACCCAAGTCAAGGGTTTTTCAAAAACATCAGTCTTTCGAAACCGAGGTAGCTGTACCCTCGACCACCCTTTAGAGTACTGCAAGTAGGCAATCCCTAAAATAATAAAACCTATAACGACAAGACCTATACATGGAAAAATTGTGAGACAAGCCCCTGCTGCAAATGCTGCACATCCTAATAAACCTAACCCTAAACAAGCTAGAACACCGCCAACTATTTTTTTGGATAAATTTTGTGCATTCGGCAAATAGTGGACCTTTTCTCCACCTCGCCACCAAATCAACATTTGCGTAGGAAGCAAGTCCGAAATAGAAATGCGCGGAAATTTCATAAGAGAAATCCTTATAGAATGTTATTTATTTTTAAAAACAGTTAGAATTTATAGATAGAGACTAATATTAACAAAAACAAAAAATTAAAAAACAAACAAAATTACTTTTAAAATGTTATGAAGAGAACGTGAAAAAATTTTAAATTGCTACATCTTCGAAAAATTGAATGTCAACTTGTCAAGATATTCGAGTTTCTTCTACTATGCAACCTAATATTTTGTACTTTTTCATTTCTGTAGGAAGTCGAGTATACTTAGATTAAGGAGGTGCCTAAAAGTCCTTTTATTTACTCATCCGAATTGAGAAATTTGAAAAATTTGTTCATAGAACAAATGGCTTATTAGAAAATAATAATATAATGATCCTTTAAAATTGAATGGGTTAGGGAATTTTTAACGTTTTTGCCTTAGGCAAGTCAGCCGTTTCCCCTTTCCTAAAAAATAGCTTCGAAAAGTTGTTCCTGAGAACGAATTGTGACTTACGCTCTAATAAATGATTCTGTTGATTTGTCTTTAGCTACGTCAAACACTAAACAAGGTTTTCCTTCATTACAGCCTCTTCCAAAACATGTGGCTATTATTATGGATGGCAATCGCCGATGGTATAGAAAACATCGCGATACGTATGAACACAAACATACATCAGGCCATTATTATGGTGCTAAAGTCCTACCAAATATTTTAAACGCCGTTTTAGATTTGGGGATCGAGGTTCTTACTCTTTATACGTTTTCTACTGAAAATTTTTCTCGATCAAAGGAAGAGGTTCGAGAAATTTTTAAAATCTTCTATACACAGTTAGACAAGCAACTCCCTTACCTGATTGAAAACGAAATTTGCTTACGTTGTATAGGAAATCTTTGCAAGCTTCCGAAAGTGATACAGAAAAAGATAAACCAAGTTGTGCATATGACAGCACAATTTTCTCGGTTAGAATTAGTATTAGCGATCAACTATGGGGCAAAAGATGAATTAACACGCGCATTTAAAAAATTACATCTTGATATTTTAAATAAAAAAATATCCTCTGACGACCTTTCAGAATCTCTAATTAGCTCTTATTTAGACACATCAGGACTTACCGACCCTGATTTACTCATCCGTACAGGAGGTGAAATGCGTGTCAGTAATTTTTTATTGTGGCAAATAGCGTATACAGAATTATATATCACTGAGATCTTATGGCCAGATTTTACGCCTGAAGATCTTTTTGAAGCTATTAAAGTTTACCAGCAAAGATCAAGACGAGGAGGTAAATAGGTGCTTAATTTAAATAAGTTTAAATCCAAGTCAAGTGCATATGGCGATTTATTTCAACGTGTTGTCGTTCATTCATTAGTACTCACATTTCTAGTTCTTCTTCTCTATAGTTCTCTATTTCCGCTGACTTCTTTTGCTTTAGGATTTATCACAGCAATTTGTGGTGCTGTGGGTACCTATGAGTATTCTTCTATGGCGAAAGTAAAAATGCATTATCCACTAAGGATGTATAGTACGTTAGGATCTTTCTTATTTATCGCTTTAAGCTTTCTTGCTATCCGTTTAAGACATAGTCTTCCTGAATATTCTAGTGCTCTTCCTTGGACTGTTCTTATCATTTGGGTGGTGTGGAGTATCTTTAAAGTTCGAAAATCCGAGATTGGCCCTCTACAGCTATCTGGAGTGACTCTTTTTTCTATTTTATATGTAGGGATCCCTATACGTCTGTTTTTACACATTCTCTATGGCTTCATTGATACACAAGAACCTTATCTTGGCATTTGGTGGGCTTCCTTTCTTATTGCCACCACCAAAGGTGCTGATATTTTTGGCTACTTTTTTGGCAAGGCATTCGGGAATAAGAAAATCACCCCACAAATTAGCCCTAATAAAACTGTTATAGGTTTTATTGCAGGTTGCTTGGGAGCAACACTAATTAGTTTTATTTTTTTCCTACAAATTCCTTCTAGATTTATGAACTATTTTCCTATTCCTGCGATTTTGATTCCCCTAGGGTTGGTTTTAGGCATTACTGGGTTCTTTGGTGATATTATCGAATCTATGTTTAAGCGTGATGCTCATTTAAAAAATAGTAACAAGCTCAAAGCTGTGGGTGGCATGCTAGATACTTTAGACTCTCTAATCCTCTCTACTCCAATTGTTTATTTATTTTTACTAATAACCCAAGCTAAAGAGTTTATCCGATGATAATTACCATTGACGGGCCTTCAGGAACAGGGAAAAGCACAACAGCAAAGGCTCTAGCAGAACATCTACATTTTAACTACTGCAACACAGGAAAAATGTATCGAACGTTAGCATATGCTCGTTTACAATCCCCTTGGAACAACCTTCCTTTAGAAGAGTTTTTAGAAACCCCGCCCTTTTCCTTTATCTTTGCTGTAGGGCAGCCTTTAGAATCTTTTTTTAATGGCCGCCTCCTTACCTCTGAATTAATAACTCAAGAGGTTGCAAATGCAGCATCAGAACTTTCTCGATTGCCTAAGGTACGTGTATTTATGCAGGACTTGCAACGAAGTTACGCAAAACTTGGTAATTGTATATTTGAGGGAAGAGATATGGGATCCAAGGTTTTCCCTAATGCAGATTTAAAAATTTTTCTAACATCAAGTCCTGCTGTACGTGCTCAGAGACGTTTAAAAGATCTCCCTGAAGAAACACTTTCCCATGAGGAATTACAGGCCGAGCTAATCAATCGCGATGCTGCGGATTCTCAACGTGCTTATGACCCCCTAGTCATCCCTGAAAATGCTTTTGTATTAGACTCTTCAGATTTGACAATGAGTCAAGTTCTAGAGAAGATTTTAGCCTTACTATCTCCGCATCAATTATGATTTTTCGTATTTGCAAATTCTTTACCTGGGTACTGTTTTCTTTGTTCTACAAACTTAAAGTTTATGGAACGAAGAAAAATTTCATTAAAGGCCCTGCAATCATTGCAGTAAACCACAATTCTTTCCTAGATCCCATAGCCCTACACATGTGTGTTCATGAGTGTATTTATCACCTCGCACGTGCCTCTCTATTTAATATTCCTTGGCTATGGAAACAATGGGGTTGTTTCCCAGTACGTACTGAAGAAGGGAATGCTGCAGCATTTAAAATTGCTGTTCAACTCTTTAAAGATGGGAAAAAGTTAGTGATCTATCCTGAAGGAGCACGTAGCCCTAACGGTCAATTACAGCCTGGCAAAATCGGCATTGGTATGATGGCCATGAAATCCAAAATTCCTGTTATTCCTGTCTATATTGGAGGGACCTTCGAAGCTTTTAACCGTCATCAAAACCTTCCGAATGTATGGAAGACGATCACCTGCATTTTTGGGACTCCTATGCACTTTGATGATATTATTCAAAATCCGAAAATCAAAAATAAAGAAGCCTATCAAATTATCACCAACCAAATTATGGACAAAATTGCTGAACTTAAAGTGTGGTATGAATCAGGCTGTAAAGGAGAGGTCCCCTAACGTTATGTTGTCACTGCTTTCTATCCTATCTTCAATATGTTCTCAAGCAATCTCTAAAGCATTTCCTAGTCTAGAAACCTGGACTCCAGAACTTACTCAATCTACAAAAGAACACTTTGGTCATTACCAATGTAATGATGCTATGAAGCTAGCCCGGGTTTTAAAACAAGCTCCAAAAGGCATTGCGGAAGCTATAGTAGCTCAGATTCCTCAAGAACCTTTTTCTTCCATTGAAATTGCTGGAGCAGGGTTCATTAATTTTACATTTTCTCGATCATTTCTAGAGCAACAATTACAAGAGTTCACGAAAGCCCTAAAATTAGGATACCGTGTTTCGGACCCAAAAAAAATCATTGTTGACTTCTCTTCTCCAAATATTGCTAAAGATATGCATGTTGGGCATCTACGTTCTACAATCATTGGAGACAGTCTTGCTAGAATATTGACTTATGTAGGTCATAATGTACTCAGGCTTAATCATATTGGAGATTGGGGAACAGCCTTTGGAATGTTAATTACTTATCTGCAAGAGCATCCGAGCGACTACGACAACCTTGAGAATCTTACAAATCTTTATAAAAAAGCTCATGAGCGTTTCTCTACTGATGAAGAATTTAAAAAACGCTCTCAAAAAAATGTGGTAGCACTACAAGCTCAGGAACCTCATGCTATTATCCTATGGGAGAAGATTTGTGAAACCTCAGAAAGAGCCTTCGAAAAAATTTATGATATTCTAGATATCACGATTGAAATCAGAGGAGAATCCTTCTACAATTCCTTACTACCAGATATCATTCATGATTTAGAAAAGAAAAACCTAATTACTATTTCTAATCATGCCAAATGTGTCTTTCATGAAACTTTTTCGATTCCTTTTATGGTGCAAAAAAGTGATGGAGGCTATAACTATGCTACTACAGATCTTGCAGCTATGCGTTATCGCATAGAACAAGATCATGCTGATAGGATTTTTATTGTTACTGATTTAGGACAATCATTACATTTTCAATTACTGGAAGCTACAGCAATTGCTGCAGGATATCTACAACCAGGAATGTTTTCTCATGTAGGCTTTGGTCTTGTCCTTGACTCTGAAGGGAAGAAATTTAAAACCCGATCTGGAGAAAATATAAAGCTTTGGGAGCTTCTCATGACTGCTATAAAAAAAGCTGAAGAAGCATTAAGAGCACACCGTCCCGATCTTACCGATGACGAAATCAAGGCAAGAGCCCCAGTAATCGGAATCAATGCAATAAAATATAGTGACTTGTCTTCCCATCGTACTAGTGACTATGTTTTTTCTTTTGAAAAAATGCTACGCTTCGAGGGCAATACAGCAATGTTCCTACTTTATGCTTATGTGCGTATCCAAGGAATCAAGCGTCGTTTAGGGCTTTCTCAGCTTCTCCTAGAAGGGCCTATTGAAATTCAAGAACCTGCTGAAGAGGCTCTAGTATTAGCTTTACTACGGTTCCCCGAAGCTTTGGAAAGTACGATCAGAGAACTCTGCCCTCATCTGCTTACGGATTATCTTTATAATCTTACTCATAAGTTTAACGCATTCTTCCGTGATTGCCATATTGAAAACTCGCCTTACGCCAAATCAAGGTTATTTCTTTGTGCTCTAGTAGAAAAGGTCTTAGCTACAGGGATGCATCTCTTAGGGCTAAAGACTCTTGAGCGTCTGTAGGTTGGTTACATTCTGTATCGAAGATCTCAATCCTAGCTCCCAAGCTTCTCAGTTTACCTACCCAATTTGTATAGCCACGATCTAGAAGGTGTGTATTTTCTATAACTGAGTAGCCTCCTTCAGCAATGAGAGCCGCCATCACGTAGGCAAATCCTGCGCGCAAATCTGGAATGACTAAATGTGAAGCTTTTAGAGAAGTTGCCCCATGAATTACTGCACTATGAGGAAAATTTCCCGCAACATAACGACACTCCTTGGCGCTTAAACACTGATGAAAGAGCTGACACTTGGCTCCCATTTGCTGAAGTCCATAAAGGTAACCCAGACGGTTTTCGTGAACAGTTTCGTGAATTACAGAAGAGCCTTGAGCTTGTGATAGAAGAACTGCAAAAGGTTGTTGCCAATCGGTGAGAAATCCTGGATGTACATCTGTTTCTAAGACTACACCTCCTGTTAAAGGACGTTGTTGATAAAACTCTATTCCTGACTCAGCGACCAAGAATCCTCCTCCTATAGATCGCAACATCTTGAGAAAAGGAATCATAAGTTCTTGCCTAGCATTTCTCACGAACACGCGCCCCCCAGAGGCAATAGCAGCCATACCAAAAGAAGCTGCTTCGATCTTATCTGGAAGAATCGTGTGATCTACAGAAGAGAGATTATCAACACCAAAAATATCTATAGTACGGTCATTATCTGTAGTAATGTCTGCTCCAGCCTTTTGTAAAAAGAGCACTAAATCTAAAATTTCAGCTTCAAGAGCTGCATTTCTTATTACTGTTCTTCCCTTAGCATAAATCGCTGCAAGGATAAGATTTTCCGTAGCTCCTACAGAAGGATAAGGCAACTTAATGTAGTTTCCTTGAAGACCTTGAGGAGCTCTTGCATAATACCCCAAACTATCACAGGAAACATCTACACCAAGTCTCTTTAATCCTTCGAAATGAAAATTCAGGGTTCTTTTTCCTATAGCATCTCCCCCCAAGACAGGAACATGGACTCCTTCAGGACAACGCCCCAAGAGCGCCCCTAATAAAAGGATAGGAATCCTATTGACATTTGAAAATGCAGGAGAAACTTTGGTGCGCTGTATTTGGGGAGTTTGAATCTCCAAAATTTCGGATTCCTTATCCCAAATCACCTGAGCTCCTAGAGATTCACATAACTCTACTGTTAGAGAAACATCTCCGATATCTGGAACATTACGCAGCGTACACTTTTGATCCGAAAGCATAGAAGCAACAAGCAACTTAGTTGCAGAGTTTTTGGCTCCCGAAATTCTTACTTCACCATTTAGTTCACCACCACCAAATACTTCGGCAACCTGCATTCTGCGTTCTCCTTCCTCTAAAAATCATTAAAAGAAAGTTAACCTTCTGCAAAGTTTATTGCCATGCAAACTTTTCTCTTAGAGTCTAGAACATTCGTTTAGAACAATTAAAGTTATTAATCTTTGTTTGTTTATTATTATTAATAAATAAAAAAGAGATAAATATAACCAACATATTTTAAAATATAATTAATAAGATTAAAAATTATGTTTTTCTCGACTAGATTATGGCATCTCCTATCAACCAACCAACGACAACTACGCAAGTAACCCAAACAGGGACAACTGTAACGACAACCACGACAGGAATATTCGGAGACCATACAGTTACAACAACAGGATCTGGACAGACAGAGAGTGTAGCTCAAACAACACAACTTCTTGCCAATCAAGATATTCAAGACATTGCAGATTATGATACAAGTGCTGTAAATTTTACTGCTGAACGTAATTTCTCTATAACCTCTCCGTCTACTGGCGATGCTGGACCTACAGCACAAGCAGCACATAGTGCAGGCATGTTTGCCTTACATGGAGGTAGACGTCCTTCAGTAATATCTTCTTCTGATAGTAGCGATACATCTAGCGTATCAGGGTCTACTGGAAGTTCCGATCTAGGAGATCTGGAACACCTCGCAGGAAGCGAACGTTCTGAAGGAGCTGAAGGACCTGAAGGACCCGGGGGTCTACCTGAAAATGCTATTCCCGAGTATGATCCTACAGACAAGACCTCTATATTGCAGTTCTTACAAAATCCCGCTGTACAGCAAAAAATGCAAACTAAGGGGGGGCATTATGTTTTCGTGGACGAAGCTAGAAGTAGCTTTATCTTTGTCCGTAATGGTGATTGGAAAACTGCAGAGTCTATAAAAGTTACCAATGCAAAAACCAAAGAAAATCTTACCAAACCTGCTGACTTAGAGATGTGTGTAGCTAAGTTTTGTGTTGGTTACGAAAATATTCACGCAGATTGGACTAATAGAGTGCAACCTACAATAGCTGAACGTGCAGGCGTTTCAGGGGGTGATTATAATCATCTCATGCTCAGTATGAAATTTAAAACTGCTGTAGTATATGGCCCCTGGAATGCTAAAGAATCTAGCTCAGGATACACACCTTCTGCCTGGCGTCGTGGAGCGGAAGTAAAGGCAGGCCCTATTTGGGACGATGTTGGACCACTCAAGGGAATTAATTGGAAAGCTACCCCTTCTCCTGATTTTAGCTTCTTGAATGAAACGCAAGGCACACGCCCTTCTACTTCTTCACAAGGTTCTGGTCCTACAGCAGCCCCTAGCGGAGGCTCTGGAACGCCTACTGTGAAAGTCGATTTGGGAGGCATAAACGTTAACCTTGGCGGCTTCAATCTCGGTGGAATTACAACTAATGTTACCACAGGAGCCTCACCGTCACCATCAACCTCATCAACAACGCAGGGAACATCTACGGAAGATATGAATGTGTCTCATCAAGAGACAAATACAGATGATAAGACAGTCAGGACAGAATCACGAGGATCTGGAAGCACTATAAGTGAAGATACGATACACTACGCGGATGTTGGTCCTGGGGTCGATAACGAATCCCCACCAACAGTTCCTGCTCCTCCAGGTCCTCCACCAAATATTAGTGGTACCCGTCTTTTGAATATCTCCAATCAACAACTAGCATCCGTCTTAAGTAATGTTAGGAAACATCTCAACGTAGCTTATAATACAGATGGCAGGCCAGTCACAAATCTAAATCAAAATCTAGGTCAAGTCATAAGAAACACTGAAAATGGTGAGAATATCCCTACTGTAGTTTTGCCTGGGATTAATGATGGACCTGGTGATGGAGTTAGTGGAAGTGAAGTAGGAGCAACTAGTAGTTTACGAGGAGGCGCTGCTAGTAACTCTATTCGAGGAGCCGTACCTGGGGGAGACAGTAACGTTGTTGACAATCGTGGTCTCCTCGCTCGAGTACGTGAACACTTAAATGATGTTTATCCTGCAGGAAGCCAAAACCCAGTATCTACTCCTTTAAATAATGGAGTAACTCTAGGATCGATCATCAAAGGTGAAAGTAGTAGTGACAATATTATGCATCCTTATAAACCTGAAACGGTAGCTTTTAGTGTTGCTAAACGAGTTTTTCAAAACGCATCTCAAAGCTCTATCTCATCAAATTCAGCTACTGCAAATACGTCATCATCTTCCCAAAAATCCGAAAACGCTGCATCTAGCAACAAGGAAATCAAAGTTGTTGCTGAGGATGGATCCGTTCACTTTGCTAAACGTGTGGATATTGATGGCGAGAGGAGCAACGGATCTCCCCGCACTAGTCCTCGATCTACAACAATGAATCTTTCACAAAATTCTGATGATCTAAGAAGTCTTTTACAGAAAATCCGCACACATTTGGATAATTCTTATGAAGGTGACAATCCCTTACATACAGGTGGGGGGCATATTCGTGATATTATCCAAGGTAAAAATCCATCTACATCGTCTCCTAAATCAATACAAGCTACTTTAGCTAAAATAATACCGATTGTACAACAATCATCTAGTACCCCTATTATCCAACAATCTCAACAAGCAACAATAATCCCAGCAAAAGCTACAACATCTACAGGAACTGGATCCGGAAGCGTATCCACTCAAAGTACAGGCGTAGGAACTGAAACAAAAGCTACAGCATCTACAGGAACTGGATCCGGAAACGTATCCACTCAAAGTACAGGTGTAGGAACTGAAACAAAAGCTACAACATCTACAGGAACTGGATCCGGAAGCGTATCCACTCAAAGTACAGGCGTAGGAACTGAAACAAAAGCTACAACATCTACAGGAACTGGATCCGGAAGCGTATCCACTCAAAGTACAGGTGTAGGAACTGAAACAAAAGCTACAACATCTACAGGAACTGGATCCGGAAGCGTATCCACTCAAAGTACAGGCGTAGGAACTGAAACAAAAGCTACAACATCTACAGGAACTGGATCCGGAAGCGTATCCACTCAAAGTACAGGCGTAGGAACTGAAACAAAAGCTACAGCATCTATCTCGACACAAACTCCTGAGGCTCCTCTTCCTTCTGGTACAAAACAGGTGGCTACAATTTCTATGGTACGTAACGCTGCAGGAAGATGTCTCGTAGTACAACAAGGAGCACGATCACAAACTTTTGCGATTCCCTTGGAAAGCAACAGAAATCCAGGACCACAACTTTGGGCAGCAGCTCGTCAGGTTGCTATGAATATGTCAGAAGTTCTCAATCAAGCAACTGGAGAAACACCGACTTCTCCAAGACCTTCTCCAGGATCCTCTCCAACAAGAAGTCCGAGAAGCAGTCGTTCTCCTTCTCCGCAACAACAGTCTAGCTCAAGAGGACGAATAACGAGATCTTAGAGTTTAATACCTACTTTTTGAATCAAACTGTTGTAAACTTAGGACATATTGTGATAAACATCATCAACATCTTCAATTTGTTCGAGCCAATCAATAAGGTTAAGGTTTGCCTCACCATCTTTTTCATCACAGTCTACCAGACGCAGTGGAAGATAAATAAGTCTATCTTCACTACAAACTGCACCCTGACTGATAAGTTTCTCTTTAACTGAGGCAAGTTCAATTGGATTACAGATCACTAAAAAGTTTTCTTCATCCTCAGTATCTAGATCTTCAGCCCCCGCTTCTATAGCGTAAGAAAATAAAAGCTCTTCATCTATAGAACTTTTAGCAACAGTACATGCCCCTTTACGCACAAAATTATACAGGACACTTCCAGGCTCAACAAGAGATCCTCCTCGCTTATTTATAGCGATTCGCATATCGGAAGCAGTACGATTCTTATTGTCAGTCATAGCTTCAACAATAATTCCTACACCACCATGACCATAAAGCTCATAAGTAACCTCTTCAAAGTTCTTTTGTTCTGCAGAAACTGCTTTCTTTAGGTTGCGCTCAATATTTTCATTAGGAATGTTGTTATCTTTAGCTTTCTGTATCACCATACGTAGTCGGGCATTTGACTTAGGATCAACTCCCCCTAACTTGACAGCAGAAATTAACTCTTTAATAATACGAGAAAAGATCTTACCTTTCTTATGATCTGCTCTTTCCTTCCGATGTTTTGTATTGGCCCACTTGCTGTGTCCTGCCATGTCCTCCACCTACTTTTCTTTTATACCCTCGCAATAAATAAGTATTTGCCTTTTCCCAGGCAATAGCACGCTCATACAAGGGGAACCGTTTTTCATATTCTTTAAATTTTTTTCCATGAAAAATCAAACGCCCAGACAAAGTATACTCTTTAGGAACTACGCTATGCACCATTTCGTGGTACACTAGATATTCCATAAAAAATCTTGGAATTTCTTCTCGATCTAAAGAACGATGAATCCGAATTAATTGTTCATGCTCATGAAAGGATCCAAGGACAATACTCTGTCCTATCCTGTTTTCTTTTCTTCCAAACCAACCAATTTCCAAACGCAGAGCATCTCTAAATAACCGAACATTCAATCCTTTATAGATCTCCTGCAAATCATAGAACTTACCTGGAGAATGGTCTACAGGCAAAGAAGAACGCCTAGCAGACTTATTCCAAAATAGCGATGCATTTCTAGGATACTTTAAGGTCAATACCTTATAGAAGTATTTTCTCAGATAATACTGAAAATTTTGAAGGAGTGTTTCAACCTCAACCATATAATTTCTAAAAATGTCCTCTCCGAGTCTATATATTCTTTTCCATAGTAATTTTAGCAAGATAACCGATTGCATCTTTATAAAAATGGCGTTGCCTTCCTACTTCTGTAAATCCAAAACGCTCATAGAGATGAATGGCAGGATTACTTTCATAGACTTCCAAATAAAGGACTTCAAGCTTAAAACGAGTCTTTGCCAAATGAATAAGATTATTTATTAAGGCCGTACCTAGACCTTTACTACGAAAACGTTCTCCAACAATAATCGAAATTAGAGCATGATGTGAAACTTTCACATAGGGGTTAAGAATCAAAGTTGCGACTCCAGCAACCTCGCCTTGATATACCGCGGTTAAACTAGAATGATAGCGATAAAATCCTACCCAAAAATTTACTGTTTCGCGAATTTCTGCTTCTGTTTGTATAGGAAACCCACGTAAAATTTTAGGATCATTTAACCACAGTAGCATGTAGTTGGCATCACTAGGAAGTGTAAATCGTATTTCTAACCCTGGAATTCCTGTATTTTGCTTTTCTGCTGTCATGAAATCTCTCCGAACTCCGCTAAATATGCTTTAATAAATTCATCCAATAGCTCGCCATCAAGCATAGCCTGAACATTTCCTGTTTCGTATCCTGTGCGCACATCTTTCACAAGAGTGTAGGGTTGAAAGACATAGTTGCGAATTTGAGATCCCCAGGCAATTTCTTTTTTATCTTTGCGATCTAAAGACTGTTTCTCTAAACGTTCTTGTAAAACCCTTTGATATAACTTTGATTGGAGCATTTTCATGCAGCTCTCACGGTTCTGAATCTGACTACGCTCATTCTGACAAGAAACTACAATTCCTGAAGGCAAGTGAGTGATTCTTACTGCAGACTCTGTAACATTGACGTGTTGCCCTCCCGCTCCCGAAGAACGAAACGTATCAATGCGCAAATCGTTAGGGCGTATTTCAATTTTGATTTGATCATCGATCTCTGGGAAAACATCTACAGAAGCAAAGCTTGTATGACGCTTCCCATTACTATCAAAAGGAGAAATACGAACCAATCTATGTACTCCTCGTTCAGCTTTGGCATACCCATAAGCATACATACCTGTAAACTTCATAGTAATATGCTTAATTCCAGCCACTTCACCATCTAGACGATCAACAACATTGACGATCCATTGGTGCTTCGTTGCCCATCGCGAATACATACGAAAGAGCATTTCTACCCAATCACAAGACTCAGTACCTCCAGCACCAGCATTGATTGCAAGAAAACAAGAATTTTTATCAGCCTCACCAGATAGCAACCTCTGGGTTTCCCAAACAGCTAACTTTTTCTCACAAAAGACAAACTCATTCTCTAGATCTTCGTAAATCTTAGGGTCTTCAAGAGCCTCAGGATCTTCAATAAAAAATTCTATTCCTTCAATCCTAGTTTTTAATTCCTCATATTCACGAATTTGTCTTTTTAAGATTACAATCTGTTCAGAAATTTTCCCCGCATGAGCAGCATCTTGCCAAAAATTTTCTTGTAAACTTTCTTCTTCTAATACCTGGAGTTCCTTTTGTTTCTTATCGAGGTCAAAGAGACCTCCCAGCTAACAATATCCCACTTCGAATTGCTTCTAAACGCTTGTCTAAATTTTCGTGCATTGCGCTTACCTGTCTATTTCTACACCAAGATTCTAGAAAACAGAAGCCAATAAAGTCAATTAGACGCAAGATTTCCTAGAGCCTGTATGACTTAAATGCAAAACTCAACTCCTTCTCTTCTAGTGGAGAAAAAATTAGCTCTTTCATATCTTTTAAATTCTATTCTTGACGCTTTCTCAATAGAAGAGGTAAACAGAATTCTACTTTTTTGTTTTGACGAGAAACCTCTCTGAGAGATAAAAAAGTTGGGATGAAGAGCTCTGGTCTCTTCTTACCACCTTTACTAGGAGTCACCAATGAGTCAAAAAAACAAAAACTCTGCTTTTATGCACCCCGTGAATATTTCTTCAGATTTAGCAGTTATAGTTGGCAAGGGACCTATGCCCAGAACCGAAATTGTAAAGAAAGTTTGGGAATATATTAAAAAACATAATTGCCAAGATCAAAAGAATAAACGAAATATTCTTCCCGATGCTAACCTTGCTAAAGTCTTTGGCTCCAGTGATCCCATTGATATGTTTCAAATGACCAAAGCTCTTTCTCAGCATATTATAAAATAAGAGTTTTGCTAACTCCTTAAGCTTAAGAATTTGAGCTCATTCCTATGTTAAAATCCCCGCCCTTTGAGGGTAGGGTTTTTAACATACTAGTGTTTCTTTATCAGCAATGGAAACAATATCAAAAATATAAGCATCAAAAAATTAGGGTAAGTTTAGTAATGAGGCGTATTATGTTTCGTTATAAAATAGAGAATCATCTCTTAAGAAAATTCGATCATAGTAGTCAAAAGATTTTTGTTTTTAATAATGGGCGTTCAGACAACAGATAGTTTTGTAGTGTTTACCTCTATTTCTTTAACAGCAATTCCTCTTCTAGCCTTTATTTGGGCCTCATTTATTGAACCGAATTGGTTAAAGAAAACTTCCATCACATGGAAACTACCCAAAAAGCATGTTCATCTGCATAATCTTCGCATTGCGCAAATTTCCGATTTGCATTTTCATAAAAAAGTTCCACAAAGCTTCCTCAATAAAATTTCTAAATCACTACAAAATTTTTCTCCCGATCTTATTGTATTTTGTGGTGATCTTCTTTGTCGTGCTCAAATCGAAGATAGCTCCCGACTTGAAGCGTTCCTAAATACTTTACATGCTCCTCTTGGGACCTTTGCTATTTTAGGAAACCACGACTATTCTGCGTATATCTCTAGAAACACTAAAGGAGAGATTACTTGTATATCTGAAAAAAAAAGTCATCCTATACGACGTGCTTTAGCCGCTGTAATCCAAGGCCTATTCTCTTCACCTAGTTATTGTTATGACCCAAAGCTGACTCCTCAAGCACCTCATCCTGCTCTTATAAATTTGCTGAAAAATACGCCAGTCACGCTTCTTCACAATGCCACCCATGTCATTCCTGAAAAACTTAATATCGTAGGATTTGGAGATATCTTTGCTAAACAATTTAATCCTGAAGAGGCATTTATAAACTACAATCCTGCTCTACCCGGCATTCTACTTTCACACAATCCTGATACCATAAATAGCCTTGAAAATTACCCAGGAGACTTT
Source organism: Chlamydia serpentis (assembly GCF_900239945.1). Taxonomy (NCBI): domain Bacteria; kingdom Pseudomonadati; phylum Chlamydiota; class Chlamydiia; order Chlamydiales; family Chlamydiaceae; genus Chlamydia; species Chlamydia serpentis. Next base: position 639,101 of record NZ_LT993738.1, read on the forward strand.
GTATTGTCAGGCCATTCCCATGGCCCACAAGTCACCTTGCTATGGCCTAAATTCATTCGAACATTTTTTGAAAGATTGTCAGGCTTAGAAAATCCTCACCTTGCACGAGGTCATTTTTTAATCAATGGAGGCAAACAACTTTACGTAAATCGTGGCCTTGGTGGATTAAAAAGAATCCGCTTCTGTTCTCCTCCTGAAATCTGTTACATCACGTGTCGCTATGATTAAAACATCACTTATTTTTCTTAGCGGAGGGCAAGGCAAACGTTTTGGCTCTAGCACTCCAAAGCAATATCTACCCCTTAATGGTATACCATTAGTTCACTACTCGCTGAAGACACTAACTTCTTTACCACAAATTGCCGAAATTGTTGTTGTCTGCCATCCCTCATATCGAAAAATTTTTGAAGAATATGAGGTCTTTTTCGCTATTCCCGGAAAGCGTCGCCAAGATTCTGTATTTTCAGGGTTACAGCACGTTTCCTATCCTTGGGTCTTAATCCATGATGGAGCTCGTCCCTTTGTCTATCCTGACGAAATATCAGATCTGGTCACAACAGCAGAAAAAATCGGAGCAGCAGCTTTAGCTTCTCCCATTCCCTATACCATAAAACAACGTCATCCTGTGCGCACCCTAGACAGGGATAACTTGGCAATTACCCATACCCCTCAATGCATAAAAACAGAACTACTTAAAGAAGGCCTGTCCCTTGCAAAAGAAAAGGAGCTTACTCTAGTGGATGATATCCAAGCTGCTGAGATCTTAGGAGAACCTTCTCAGCTTATTTTTAATAAGCATCCTCAAATCAAAATTTCCTACCCAGAGGATTTAACCATTGCCCAAGCTCTTTTATGACTAAAGTAGCTCTTCTTCTTGCGTATCAAGGAACGGCTTATTCAGGCTGGCAACAACAACCTAATGATCCGAGCATTCAAGAGATCATTGAAGGTGCTTTAAAGAAAATCTCTCAAACTCGTGTTCCTCTCATAGCTTCTGGAAGAACCGATGCAGGAGTCCATGCTTATGGACAGGTCGCTCATTTTCAAGCGCCTGATTATCCTCTCTTTAAAGAACCCTACCTAATTAAAAAAGCCTTAAATGCTCTTCTTCCACAAGATATTGTAATCAGAGATGTCGCGTTTTTTGACGACAACTTTCACGCACGCTATCTTGCTGTTGCTAAAGAATATCATTATTCTCTAACGCGACTTTCTAAACCTCTTCCTTGGCAATATAACTTTTTCTATAACCCCCTTTACTCGCTTTCTATTGAACTGATGCAAGAAGGTGCCAATCTTCTTGTAGGAACTCATGACTTTGCTTCTTTTGCAAACCACGGAAGAGACTATAGCTCTACAGTGCGTACTATCTATACCTTAGACATCCTAGAGCAGGAAAATTCCCTTACCATAGTATGTAAAGGCAGTGGCTTTCTCTATAAGATGGTTCGTAATCTTGTTGGTGCCCTTTTAGATATTGGTAAGAGGAAGTATCCCCCTGCATATCTTTTGGATATACTAGAACAAAAAAACCGTAGGAAGGGACCCTCTGCAGCTCCTCCCCACGGTCTGTGTCTCCAGCATGTATGTTATCCCTATCCTTATAATAACTTTTGCTGTAAGCATTGCTCTATAACGTCATTAAACGATTGATAAAAGAAATATTCTTTATCCTTAAGCTCAGGACAATCTTCAGGAGTTATCTGTACTAGAGAATTAATGCAAACCAAAGTTGCAGGAATAGAAGAGAGAGCTCGAAGTCCCTTCACAGAATCTTCAAACCCAATGACTTTTTCCCCTTCACTAGCAAAAGTCTGGTAAGCATAGCGGTAGCTATCCCCATACGGCTTAGGGCGCAAATAATTTTCTCGAGTCACCCAAAATAAAAATTTATTTAAAATGGGATAGGTCTTACACAACGGGCTGGTCGCCTCTCTTGGAGAATTAGTGACCACTCCAAATTTTTTATCTAATGATAATAGGAGTTCTATAAAGGCATCAACTCCAGGCATTAGCGGAGGAACTATGTTTTGTAAAGAAGCCTGATAAATTTCCCACCTTCTCTTAAGGATCTGCTTAATATAGGCTTGTGCTTCAGGATATTGTTCTATAAACTTTTTACTAAAAATTTCTATACCTAAAGTAGTATGACTATAATAGTTAAAAAAATCCCAATGAACATCTATAGAAAACTCACCACAGGCTTGTAAAAATGCCCGATAAAAACAAGGTTCCGTATCTACAAGCAATCCATCTAAATCAAAAAAGAAAACTTCATAATCATTTACATACATACTACACCTCAAATACAGCTAAACATCATAGACCACTAGGATACTATAAATCTAAACATCTCTTAAAAATGATTTTATCAATCCTAATTGCCATTCTTCCAACAAGCTGCTCATCATCCAAAAAATCGTGCATGCGCTATGTGATTGCAGAGCGCATTACTTCTCAGAAAGATTGCCCGGTAATTCTGTATCCAAAGAACTATCTTATTCAACCTCCTCTTTATAATTGGCAATCCCCTAATAAACCTGCAATCACAGCCCACTCCTTCCATTGTCGAGGTCAAGGAGGTTCTCTAAGCACTCCTGAAGGGATCCTCTATGATTGTGAGGGACTACGTCATAGTATAACTCAAGAAGTGTCTCGTTATATCCACCCTAAATTAATTGAGATGGTACGACTCTTACAACAAGATCACCCAAAACTCACTATTATCGAAGCCTTCTGTTGTTCTAAGCATTTCCGTTTTTTAGAAGCCTCCGGTATTTTCCTTTCTCAGGGTCATTTACAAGGAACCAGAGTTCTCCTAAACCTAAATCCCCCACTTCCTACTGAGGAAATCTTGCAAATTCCAAACAAGCTATATAAAAAAAAATCTGATCCCCATCTGACTCAGTTTACAATTACAGAATCCACAATGAGCAATCAAGAAGTACTTCTAACCTGGAAAAGCCATGATTCCCATACAGAAATCTCATTAGAAATCCTTCATCATCTATAAAAAGAGAGGATTCCTTCCTATGCTGAAGAGATTTCCCTTGCGATAATTACAACTGAAACCTTAAATTGGTGACTCACTTTATGCCGGTGTGGCGGAATGGTAGACGCGGTAGACTCAAAATCTACTCTTAGCAATAAGGTGTTGGTTCGAGTCCGATCACCGGCATAATTCTTTCTTTTTTCAGGTTGCCAATAAATTGTTTTGTCGTTTTTCTTAGGGAAAGCGAAAATAACACCCTGATTTCTTATGAATGAAAAAACCCTCTTGCTCTTGTTAAAAAAGAAGAAGGGCCTTTTCCTTGCCATTTTAGATCTTACCCAAACCGAGTCTTCTCTAACTACCGCGGAACTAGAAAAGGTTTTACAACAAAAAAAAATCTTTCTTTCTTGTATCGATAAAGTCGATGTTCAGCTCAAAGAGTTTCGCCATGCCTTTACTTCGACGCTGCCCAAAGATATCCAAGAAGAGCTCGAAGAAATTCGAGCCATAATTAATCGTATTCTAGATACCGATAAACTCAATTATATACAAAAAAAAAGGGAGTTTGGTATTTATGAACGCCCATGACCCAGAAAATCTCGATCTTTCTACCTATGAACTATTAAATATCAAAGCTCGTATCACTCAATCTTATAAAGAAGCAAGTGCTATACTTACCGCTATTCCGGATGGCATCATTTTACTTTCTGAAACAGGACATTTTCTCATCTGTAATTCACAAGCACGTGAAATTCTAGGATTAGACGAAAACTTAGAAGTCCTTAATAAATGTTTTACTGATGTTCTTCCAGAAACATGTCTTGGTTTTTCGATTCATGAGGCTCTCAAATCCTTAAAAATCCCCAAAACTCTCAGGCTTTCTCTATGCCGAGATTCTAAAGAAAAAGAAGTTGAACTCTTTATTCGTAAAAATGAAATCAGTGGTTACCTATTTATCCAAATCAGAGATCGTTCGGACTACAAGCAACTAGAAAATGCTATAGAAAGATATAAAAACATTGCTGAACTTGGAAAAATGGCTGCTACCCTAGCCCACGAAATTCGCAATCCCCTAAGTGGAATCGTAGGATTTGCTTCTATACTCAAAAAGGAAATTTCCTCTCCTCGGCACCAACGCATGCTCTCGTCTATAATCTCTGGTACAAGATCTCTAAATAACCTTGTATGCTCTATGCTGGAATATACAAAAGCTCAACCCTTAAACCTCAAAATTATAAATTTACAAGATTTTTTTTCAACCCTTATCCCGCTACTGTCAATTTCCTTCCCTAATTGTAAAATTGAAAAAGAAACCTCTCAACCTTTACTCAGATCGATAGATCCGGATCGTATGAACAGCGTGATTTGGAATCTAGTAAAAAATGCTGCGGAAACAGGGGTCTCACCCATTACTTTGATTCTACACAAGTCTGGAGAAATTTCGGTAACAAACCCTGGAGACATTCCTCCTGATATCATAGACAAGCTCTTCACACCATTCTTCACAACGAAAAGAGATGGCAATGGCTTGGGACTTGCTGAAGCTCAAAAAATTATCCGGCTCCACGGAGGAGATATACTCTTAAAAAGAGAGGACGCGAACGTGACTTTCTCGATAGTACTTCCAGAGCTCCAAGGAGATTCACAAGAAGAGTCTTCAGAAATAATTCTTAAATCATAAAAAAGAAATCCCACGAACTTTTAAAACCTATGAATCTCCTTCCTTAGCTCGTAAAAGTTCCTCTAATCTTGCTATCTGGATTCGAAGTTGTTCATTTTCTTCTTGCAGCTGTACTAGCTGCATCTCTAGTATTACTTCCTGTCTACTCTTCGACTTCTCTGGAGAAGTAGGAGGAGAGAGAATCAACTCGTATTTCCTTTGAACTTCCGCAAAATCTTGATATACTTGTTCATTCATCTTTTCAAGAGACACTATTGTTTTCTTATGTTCCGCTATTTGGGACTGCAAATCCGCAAGTACCTTTTCATCTTCTTTCATTTCGTTAAGCAGTTTCTGGATTTTTGCGTCTTTCTCGTTTATCTGAAGCGTCAAAGCTTGATTTGCATCAACGAGGATTTTCAACTGTGAAGTGTGCTCACCAACTGCGACCCATTCCCCATCTAATGATGGCAGCGTCTCCTCGTCCTTCGGCAAAAGTTGCTCCTGCAAAGTAGCAAGTTCAGTCTGACTCGCTTGATATAGTTTAGACATATCATCTAGTGATGAGGTTAACGCAAGCTCTCTCGTAATCTTCTCTTCTACAATCCTCGCATACTTTACTTGTAATTCCTCTAGCTCTCGCTCAGTTTCCTGCAAATTCTCTTTGTACTCAAGAAGCATTGTTTCAAGCCCTGAGATTTTTTTAGACTGTTTCCTGTGTGCGTTTTGATAATCAAGCAATTCGTTATTCAGTCTAGTTCTTTCTTCAATCCAAGCGATCGCACTCTTCTTATCCGCATCTTGATCAAACTGGGCTTCCCCCTGTAATCTATTACACCGTGCTTCTAGTTGATTTAACTGCTCTCGGAGCACCTTGTAATGTTCGTGTTGCTCTAGGTATTTAACTTTAAAGTCCCGATATAACAAATTAGAACCTAAAAAAGTGAATTCAGTGCTGAGCAACTGCTTCTTTAAAGCTTTTAAATTAGTTCCTGCTTGGCGATAATCTTTTTGTAGTTTATAAAAATTCTTTAGTTCACTAAAGCAGGTGTTGAGCATTTGATTTTGTTGTTTGAACAGACCCTCGAGATGAGTTCTCTCTTCATAACTTAATTCTCGCCCTTCATCTAGTTTAATTGATGCTTCTCGTTTATGGCCTTCTCTTATATTACTTAAGAATTGAGTTATACGGAGGCAGTGCCCTTTAATTTGGTTCTGTTTCTCATCGAGCTTCCTTTCCAGATCGCCCCATATCTGCTCAGCGAATCTTATTTTGTTTTGTAGACGAACAATTTCTTTTTCGCCTTCAGGAGGGCAGACAAAAGTTCCTGAAATAAATGTGTAGTAATCGCGAGAGTTCTTCTCTAGTTGATCGGCAACCCGACTACGGATCTCAAGAAGTTCTATCAGGAGTTCATATTTCCCTTGAGGGTCCTGTGCTGCTATAATAGCGAAAGAACGATGAAACTGCTCCTCTTTACAACGCAGTTTTCTCTCAAATACAGCAAGACATGCTTGGCAATCCTTAAAAGCCTCTAAGACCTGTGCCAAAACCTCGGGGTCGTTTGAATTCTTGTTCTTAAGGAAATCACACAAGGAAGACTCTTGAAGCACACGACTCATCTCTGCTTGCAATTCAGAAATCTCACTAGCCTTGTCTTTAAGAGGAGGGAAATCGAGAGGCTCTGCCTCCCTCCTTTTAGGACATACGCCCGACTCAATTAGAAATAAGAATAAAACTAAAATAAGTAAAACGCCACCCAAAGCAATAGCACTAGCTCCAATAAATAGGGGGACCCCGGGAAGTAGTGTTAGTAGCAGAGCTCCTCCTACAATAACTAGAAGAGAGAGAACTACGAGGCTGACCTTAACAATAGTATGATGCCAACCTTGCTCAATGGGAGCAACTAGCTCCCCTCTTTCTTGAGGTGTCAACGGAGATAATGCAATGAGGTTCCCCTCTCCCCTAGCTAAACCAGGGATCTGAACAACATTGTTATTTTGGGCTATTCCTGACATTTTTATAATTTCTTTTTAAAAACAACTTGGCCTAAGTATTTTACATTTTAGTCACGACTAAATACAATGATAAAATCACTTTTCTTATTTTTGTAAAAAATTTTTGACTATATTTTCATTTCTTCTTACTAAGTTTAAAGTTTTGCCTCCTTTTTCAAGATTTAGTAAAAACAAAATACAAACGACTTAAGGGGGAAAACATGGTGATAAAAAAAATATTGGTTGTTGATGACGAGCCCTTAATTCGAGATTTTTTATCTGAACTCCTTCTTTCCCACGGATATACTGCTGATACTGCTGAAAATCTAAAAAGTGCTCTGCAAATGATCAAAAATCAAAAATATGATCTGATCATATCAGATATGAGCATGCCTGACGGTTCTGGACTAGACTTGATCAAGGCTACAAAGCAAAGCTCTCCGCATACGCCTGTTCTTGTGATTACTGCTTATGGAAGTATAGAGAATGCTGTCGAGGCCATGCACCAAGGAGCTTTTAATTACTTAACAAAACCATTTTCCTCAGAAGCTCTTTTTGCCTTTATTTCTAAGGCTGAAGAACTTAAGGATTTAGTCCATGAGAATTTGTTTCTATACTCCCAGACAACTCTAGATTCTCACCCATTGATAGCAGAAAGTAAGGCTATGAAGGATCTCCTTACAATAGCAAAAAAGGCTGCCTCAAGCTCGGCAAATATTTTCATTCACGGTGAATCAGGGTGCGGGAAGGAGGTTCTCTCCTTTTTTATCCATCAGAACTCTCCTCGAGCGAACCATCGTTATATCAAGGTTAACTGCGCAGCAATTCCCGAAACCCTACTAGAATCTGAATTTTTTGGTCATGAAAAAGGAGCATTTACAGGAGCAACTACAAAAAAAGCAGGGCGTTTCGAACTTGCCCATAAAGGGACCCTTTTACTAGATGAAATTACAGAAGTGCCTATAAACCTCCAGGCTAAGCTTCTTAGAGCAATCCAAGAAAAAGAAATAGAACATCTTGGAGGAACAAAAACTCTTGCGGTAGATGTTCGTATTCTGGCCACATCAAATCGTGACCCTAGAGAAGCTATCCAAGACAAAAATTTCCGTCAAGATCTCTATTATCGCTTAAACGTCATTCCTCTGTACCTTCCTCCACTACGAGAACGACGCGACGATATTCTCCCCCTCTCGAACTATTTCCTTAATAAGTTCTGCCGCATTAACAATACCCCCCAAAAGACCCTTTCCCCCAAAGCTCAAGAACTGCTTCTTGACTACCCGTGGCCAGGCAATATCCGAGAACTTTCTAATGTTCTTGAACGAGTCGTTATTTTAGAAAATACCTCCTTACTCACTGAGGATATGCTTGCCTTAGCTTAACCTCGCTTACTAGGAGTTTTTCTTGTTTTTCTGAGAAGCATCTGCTAAGCTTGCTTGCTTTAATTCCTCTACTCTTTTAAGCACCGATAGCTCAATTGGATAGAGTACCTGGCTTCGGACCAGGTGGTTGGAGGTTCGAGCCCTCTTCGGTGCGTTAAATTCTTTTTTGAATAGCAGTTTCTCCATATAATAGAACTTATGGAGAACTATTTTTCTTTTTATAAGTTCTCCTAAATCACCATTTAACTTAGGAGACAGCATGAGATCTCACCGTAAACGATTGCCATCCAAAAGCTTATTATCAAAAGAATCTACTGTCAATATAGAGATCTCAACAAAATCTTTTCATCTATCTATCCCGCTAAAAGAGCTTATCTTAGAGAAAAGCCGCCATCTGCCTCCTATGGACAGTATTCACATAGTATTGACCTCACATAAAGATAAGCTGGGAACTGAAGTTCATGTTGTAGCTTCTCACGGTAAAGAAATTTTACAAACCAAAGTCCAGAACAGCAATCCGTATACTGCAGTTATCAGTGCGTTTAAGAAAATTCGCACGATGGCAAATAAACACTACAATAAACGTAAGGATAAAACAAAACATGATCTAGGTCTTGCGGCAAAAGAAGAGCTTATCGCAATACAAAAAGAACAAGAAGATCATATTGGTGATGAATGGCTACCTTTTGAAGCTCTAGATGCCTGGGACTCTCTAAAAACTCTTGGATATGTTCCTGCTTCAGAAAAAAAGAAGATCTCCAAGAAAAAGATCTCTATCCGTATGCTATCTCAAGAGGAAGCCATTCGCCATCTAGAAGCTGTACAGGAAAATTTCCTAATCTTCTTGAATGAGCATGAGCATAAAATCCAATGCATTTATAAAAAACATGACGGTAACTATGTCCTTATCGAACCCTCCCTTAAACCAGGATTCCGGATCTGAGGATCTCAACCCGCAAGCTCATCTCTTCGATCTCATCAGAAATCGAGAGTTACTATCTACTCCCGAAGAAAAAGTTCGGCAAGAATTGTTGTTCCTTCTTACCTGTAAACTGAACTATCCTAGGAACCTTATCATCATAGAGAAAGAATTAAAAACACTTCTCCCTCTATTAGCACGCAAAGGGACCCTCCTCCCAAAGCGCCGTCCCGATATCCTTATTATTACACCTCCCTTATATATAGATGCTGAAGGAATATCTCATAATCTTGGAGATCCTAAACCCTTATTACTCATTGAATGCAAAGCCCTAAACATCAATCAAAGTGCCTTAAAACAAGTCCTCAGCTATAATTATTGTATTGGAGCCACATGCCTTGCTATGGCAAGCAAACGCACTCAACTATCAGCACTCTTCAATCCCAAAACACACACCCTGAACTTTTATCCTGGCCTTCCAGAATACTCTCAACTCCTTAAATACTTTGCTTCATTAAACTTATAGCTACTATGGAGATCTGTATTACTGGCATTGTACTTCAAACCCGTTCTTCGGGGAAAAATCACACACTCAGTACATTATTTACTCCACAAGGGCTGTATACCTTCTTTGTTAAACATGGGCAAACTTTGCAATGTGACTATCGAGAAGCACTTGTTCCGATATCTTTAGGAAAATATATTCTAAATCATACGTCATCGCGCATGCCTACGTTAATCCATGGAGATATTATAAATTCTTTTGAAGGAATCAAACAAACATATACTCGTATAGATGCGAGTGGGAAAATGGTCCAAGCCCTTCTAACTTCACAGTGGAAAGAGAAGCCTTCTCATAAGCTCTTCTCATTATTTTTAAACTTCCTACACCGAATCCCAGAAAGCAGTAATCCAGAATTTTTTGCCGCCATTTTCGTGCTTAAACTATTACAATATGAAGGAATTTTAGATCTCACTCAAGCATGCTCAATATGTAAAGTATCCCTGCCTTCTGGATGTTACCGCTATCAAGGCCATAAGTTATGTACAAAACACGGGCATAAACACGCTATCGCTATCAGTAAAGAAGAAGAACACATATTACAGGCGATTGTTCATGCTAAACAATTCTGTGAACTTTTAACAATTGCAGAATTTCCAATTGCAATCGGAGAAAAAATCTTTTACTTATTTAACTCACTACAAGAGGAAAATATCAGAGAAACAGCAACTCTTCCGAAACCGACAAAAATAAAATTTTAAAAATCTTGCAAGAATACCAGCACTAATGAGAAAAAATACTTAATCCCCTGTAAAGTTAAGTAAATATTAGCGAATTTCATAGTTAGAGAAGCAACATATTTGCTCTAACTTAAGATGAAGCCTTTGTCCTTGTGCAAGCAAAAGATGTATAAAATTTTTGAATAAAAACCTTAAGATAACGTAATTGTGCCTCCTCCACTAGCTACGTTAAACACTAAAGTAACCTCAGATACCCCAACTAAATCATTGTGGTATGTTTTATTCCACACACCCCAACCCTGCTTTACCAAATTACCTAAAATACAGACCTTTCCCTTTAAAGAAATTTTTGTATGTACAATCACACCGACATCTTGCGGTAATTTTAAAGTGATCGGCTCTTGCTGATTGCAAATGGTAATGGTACCGCTTTTTCTCCAATTACCGCGGAAATCCATATCCATCTTACAAGCTCCACAAGAGAAATTTAAGCAGGAAAGAACAGAATAGTGCCCCCTAAATTTAGCACGGAGATGACCAAAAGAACCAACATAATCCACAGTCTCTAACCTGGGGAACTCCCCAGTCATATTAAATTCGACCCGCTTTTTTCTCTGTGCCTGGATTTCTATATTCTCCATATCAGGATAGTTCTTAGAAAAATCAAAACGATGAGTGTAAAATGATTCTTCTTCTGAAAGCCAATGAGGAACAGAAAGAATTTGATTCCCAAATGAACTTACAGCAAAAAAAACAAACCCTAAAAACAAATATCGCAAAGTGAATCCCAAATTATGATCTCCATGCAAAAATAGTGAATAAAACAAATCTAAAGGAGGGGGAAAACCATGAAGCTATTGCGAAAGAGGGGACTCGAACCCCTAAGGACTGCTCCACTACCACCTCAAGATAGCGCGTATACCAATTCCGCCACTTCCGCAAAAAGAAACTAGCTTACCGAGGCCATACCCTTTACCTCAAGAAAAAAAGTATTTCCCTGGCACGAAAAATCAGGTACATTATCTATAGACATAAGGAGTAAAGTCTAATTATGCGTTGCACTGCCTACTGTACAGCATCAGCTTATAACCTCCACGTCCTTTTCCACCTACTAAAACCACGCTATCCTACAATACTATCTAGAGAATACGTTCTTGCCAACCTAGACAATGCACAAGAAAGTAATCAATTAGCAATTTTTTTTCCCTTTGGAGTTGCGGTGTTCTGGGGATGGGAGGAGTCCGAAGAAATTAAACTATTGCAAGCGATAATTACAGCTTCACCAGAAATTCTCCCTCAACCCGAAATTGATTGTTATAATTTTCATTATGGAGATAAGTTACAAATCCGAAGAGATCGACTAACTCTTGCTGATACCACATTAAATACAAAACTTGCCATTGCATTTGGTCTCGCACAATCAGCAAAACTGACAACTTTCGAAACTACAATTTATAAAACTATAGAAGATTCAAAACGACTTCCCCAAGATCTTGCTACTAAAGGGAAGATTTCTATGTCTCGGAAAGCAATTGCGAAGAAAATTGGTAAGCTATTCTTAGACAAAGCCTCAGTAAATTTGCATTCTGATATATTGGATGAACCAGATTTCTTTTGGGACCATCCAGAGACCCAAGCCATTTATCGTGATGTTTTGAGCTGTCTAGATATTGGAGCAAGAATCAATGTCCTCAACCATCGTTTGACAATTCTCGGTGATGTTTTAGAAATTCTTAATGACCAACTAAATCACCAACACTCCTCATCTTTAGAATGGACGATTATATGGTTAATTATGTTAGAATTTTCTGTAGCCCTGCTTAAAGATGTTTTCAATGTCATTTAAACATTTTATTCAACAGACCCCCTCACGCTTGTGTTTATTTGTCATTCACATGTATCAATGGACGGTTTCCCCTCTTCTCGGTTCCTCTTGTAGATTTTTTCCTTCCTGTTCTCACTATGCAGCACAAGCCTTAAAATCACATGGCTTCCTTGTAGGATGCTGGCTTTCTATAAAAAGAATCGGGAAGTGTGGGCCTTGGCATCCTGGAGGGATTGATCTCGTCCCTATGACGACTTTGGAGGAAGCTTTAGAACCTTGCCAGGCAATAAACGATCATGAGTTAATCGATTTCTCTGAATAATCTTCTCCATAGGAATGCCAAACTTCCGAGCGATTAACCATAAAGAATCGCCCTCCTGAATTATATATTCCCGATCTTGATTTTCCTGCACAATCACAGCATCTCTTATTAGATCGGATTTACTAAGCTGTTCTCGGCGAGGAGAACAGCTTAATTTTGATAAGAAGTCATGACTATATGGGGAGTTTTCAGGAAGAAGGCGAATTACTTTCTGAAGATCTTCATCACAAAATTCATGCAAAACAGCATCGCTATCATGAACAAGAAGTAAGAGGGCAGCTAGAGACTCCTCACAATCCAAATACGATTTTAAGATCTTTTGGCGCTGTGCGTCTGAAATAATTGTATTGCGATTTTCTTCACTGCAAAGTGCAAAGAAAAGCTCTGCTCCACAACGAATTACCATTCGGGCTAACGAAGCTATTGAGGATGCCCGAATTTCAGCACCTGCTAACAAGGTACGCAAGTAAAGGAATTCTGGCGTCAAGCAAAAATGATAAAGACAATCTTCATCTACCCAGCCTTCTTCTACAGTTTTTTCCAAAATTAAAAATAAACCTTTAGAAGTATAGGGATATTTCCGGCTTTGCAAGTACTCAATAATAACAGAAAATTCTTTATTATCAATATTAGGCAAAAGCCATTGTACTGATGGTCCTGTCAATGTTGTATAAGTCAAAGGCTTGGATAGCACAGGAGTAATGTCTATATGGTGCGCAATCATCAACATACTCAATGCCCAAAGCTTTAGAGGCCTGCCATAAAGATAGGTCTCATCTTTAAGCAAAGAAAATAATTCTTCTAAAGATGCATTAGACATATCCTTCAGAAAATCTTCGGAGAGGTCAACCTTACAACTACTCTTTGCAATTAGAGGTCCTGAAAATAAATGTAGCTTATAAATATCTTTGCGAAATATTGCAGAGTAAAATAGTAGTAAAAAGAGCATGTTCAAGCCAAGGCTTAGAATCAATACCTGCCAGAGCCACCTAATCTTTCTTTTTGAAGTCATACATTCTGCACCTGTAACTCACTTCGCCGCTTCGGATTAAAACACTTGCTACTATACACAGCTCATCGTAAAATCTCTTGTAAAAGCATCTTTGTGTTTATTATCCATGCGGATTCCGTTAGCTTTATTGCAAACATACTTTTCAGAACCTCTTTCTACAAAGGAAATTTTAAAAGCTTGTGATCATATCGGCATAGAAGCTGATATTGAGAAACGAACGATACACCCCTTTACTTCCGTAATCACAGCAAAAATTCTCCATACTGTTCCGCATCCGAATGCAGATAAACTGCGCATAGCCACTCTTACCGATGGAGAAAACGAGTATCAAATTGTCTGTGGAGCTCCAAACTGCCGATCGGGATTAACTGTACCTGTTGCCCTCCCCGGAGCCCAAGTACTTGATAGTCAGGGCAAGGCTTATACAATAAAAAAATCAAAACTGCGTGGTATAGAATCCCAAGGGATGTGTTGTGGAGCTGACGAGTTAGGTCTTTATGAATTACAAGTTCAGGAGCGAGCTCTCTTAGAACTTCCAGAAACAACTCCTTTAGGCGAAGATCTCTCAACTTTTCTAGGCAATACTTCTTTAGATATCTCTTTAACCCCAAATCTAGGTCATTGCGCGTCTCTGTTGGGATTAGCCCGAGAAATCTGTCATGTCACTCACGCAAGCCTTGTGATTCCTAATGAATTCTCTTTTGCAGATCTTCCTACAAGAACTATAGAAATAGGCAGCGATTCTGATCTTTGCCCATTATTTTGTTATGTCGTCATTTCCGGGATCTCTGCTAAGCCTTCACCAATGAAACTTCAAGGGTTCTTACAGGCTCTCAACCAAAAATCTATAAATGCTATTATAGATGTTACCAACTATATCATGCTGTCTTTAGGGCAACCCTTGCACGCTTATGATGCAACTCAGATAGCCCTAGATTCTCTAAGAGTAGAAAAAGTTGCAGACCCAGAATGCCTAACCCTACTTAACGGAGAGGCCCCCCTCCTACCTCAAGGAATTACCATTGTCCGTGATAACAATCACATTCTAGGTCTTGGAGGTGTTATGGGAGGAAAAGTATCCTCTTTTCAAGATAGTACCACTTCCATAGTTCTGGAAGCTGCGTATTTTCTTCCTGAAGCTATCCGAGCCTCTCAAAAACTTCTCCCGATCCAGTCGGAATCTGCTTATAGGTTTGCACGCGGTATAGATCCACAAAATGTCTTACCAGCACTACGAGCTGCGATTCACTATATTTTAGAAATCTTTCCAGAAGCTAAAATCTCCCCAGTCTATTGCTCAGGACAAATGGCTTATGTGCTTAAAGAGGTTCCCTTACGACCTATAACCTTACAAAGGATTCTAGGAAAAACCTTCTCAACCGAAGTAATCTCCCAGAAGTTACGAAACCTAGGCTTCTCTTTAACTATGCAAGAAAATATTGTGGTAGTCACAGTTCCTTCATATCGCCACGATATTCATGAAGAAGTTGATCTTGTAGAAGAAATTTGTAGAACAGAATCCTGGAAAATAGAGAACAAACATCCTGTATCTTCTTATACGCCAATTTACGCACTAAAGCGTGAGATTGCTAAGTTTTTAGCAGATGCAGGACTTCAAGAGTTCTTCACTTTAGATTTATTGGATCCTGAAACAGCAGCTTTAAGAAGAGGAGAAAAAGAGGAAATTGTTCTTCCTGTTTCGAAACATGGAACAGTTTTAAGATCTTCATTACTTCCAGGGCTACTAAAAAGTGCCGCTATCAACTTAAATCGTCAAGCTCCTTATGTCCAAGCTTTTGAAGTTGGCACTGTATACACAAAAAATGGAATGCAATATCAAGAAACTCAAACTTTGGGGATTCTCTTAACAGAGAATGGAGAATCACTATCGTGGATGCCTCAAACTCGAGCCCTATCTTTTTATTCTTTAAAAGGTTGGGTAGAAAGAATTCTTTATCATCTAGGTTTATCAATAGATACTTTTAATCTAGATCCCAGTGACTTCTCTAATTTTCATCCTTACCAACAAGGGGTTCTGAAAAAGCAGAAACAACTCTTTAGTACTTTAGGCATGGTACACCCTGAGTTAACAAAAAAGGCTCAAATTAAATATCCTGTGTTTTTTGCGGAGCTAAACCTGGATCTTCTATGTAAAATAGTGAAAAAAACAACCAAACACTATAAACCTTATGCGATTTACCCCTCATCTTTTAGGGATATTACTCTGACAGTACCTGAAGACCTACCTGCGGATACACTAAAAAGAAAACTTTTAAATGAAGGATCTAAATGGCTTGAAAGTGTAACCATTATCAGTATATATCAAGATAAAAGCTTGGGCACAGGGAATAAAAATGTTTCTCTTAGACTTCTATTTCAAGATTATGAGCGAACATTATCTAACCAAGACATCGAAGAAGAATATTGTCGTTTGGTAGCTTTACTTAACGAATTGCTAACTGACACTCAAGGAACTATCAATTCATGAAACAACTACTTTTCTGTGTTTGCGTACTTGCAATATCATTTTCTGCTTATGGGGCACCACGACGCCAAGATCCTTTTGTTATGAAGGAAACTTTCCGCAATAATTACGGCATTATTGTTTCAGGTCAAGAATGGGTAAAGCGTGGTTCTGATGGCACAATCACTAAGGTTCTCAAAAATGGAGCTACCCTTCATGAAGTCTATTCTGGGGGGCTTCTCCATGGAGAAATTACTCTAACATTTCCTCATACTACAGCCTTTGATCTTATCCAGATCTATGATCAAGGTAGATTAGTTTCTCAAAAAACTTTTTTTATCAATGGCCTGCCTTGTCAAGAGGAATTATTCAATGAAGATGGAACCTACGTTCTGACTCGATGGCCTGAAAATAATGACTCTAATACAATTACAACTCCCTATTTTATAGAAACAACATATCAAGGCCGTATTGTTGAAGGGCGGTACTCTTCATTCAATGGGAAATACTCATCATCAATCTCCAATGGAGAAGGTATACGTTCTGTTTTTTCTTCCAACAACATTCTCCTATCTGAAGAAACCTTCAATGAAGGCGTTATGGTAAAACGCACGACCTTCTATCCAAATCGGGATCCTGAAACAATTACCCACTATCAAAATGGCCAACCTCATGGTGTACGACTGACTTACCTACAAGGAGGCATTCCCAATACCATTGAAGAATGGCGTTATGGTTTTCAAGACGGAATTACGATAGTATTTAAAAATGGCTGTAAGGCATCTGAAATTTCTTATGTTAAAGGAGCTAAAGAAGGTTTAGAATTACGCTATAATGAACAGGAGATTGTTGCTGAAGAAGTTTCTTGGCTTAATGATTTCTTACACGGAGAACGAAAAATCTATGCTGGAGGAGTGCAAAAGCAAGAATGGTATTACCGTGGGAGATCTGTATCTAAAGCTAAATTCGAACGGCTAAATGCTGCAGGATAGTTTGCTTTAATGGCCGAAAATATTCTTATTCCTAAGCTCATGAAGCATTCTTTATCTCAAGCGTGTTCTGATGGTTTACTGATTGCTAAGTATCCTCCCCTTCAAGTCATAGTCCACTTTGATAACAATGCAGTGGTAAAAACACATCTTTCAGTAGCGCCTGTGTTTTCGTGCCTCTTCTTAGGGGCTGCAGCACATACAGCTATGCAGGAAATTGTCTTATGGTGCTCACGATATGCTAACAGGGAGCATCCTCCTTTTTCATCGCATTTCGCAAACAATGTTATTCCAGAAAAATATCTGAAAATCCTGAACTGCGTTGCAGAGATCCCCTTTGGGGCACAACAAACCTATGCGGAGATTGCTAGGAAAGCCAATACACATCCTAGGACTGTAGGAGCTGCATGCAAGCAAAATCCTTTTTTACTCTTCTTCCCCTGTCATAGAGTTGTAGGAAGTAACGGGGAGCGCAATTATATTTTAGGATCTCGACTTCATAATATACTTCTAAAGTTCGAAAAAAATAACTATCCCATCACATAAAGAGATCGGTTCAAGAGTCCTGTAACCTAGGATCTAAAGCATCTCGAACACCATCACCTATTAAAGCTATCGCGATCAGCAACATTGTTAATATAAATGCTGGAGGCCAAAGAACAGCACTTTCTGCAGGAAATCCCGTGACACCTTCTCTCATAAGATTCCCCCAAGAAGCAGAGCTCTCCTCTCCCAATCCCAAAAAGGTCAGACCCGCTTCACAGCTAATCATTGCCATCATAGCAAAGGGAACTAAAGAAATGACAGGAACAATAGCATTAGGAAGAATCTGGTGTACCATAATGTAATAATGACTGTACCCCAGGTTTGTCGCAGCAAGAACATATCCTTGATCTCGTTGTTTTAATACCTCAATTCGAACATACCGACTAAATCCTGTCCATCCGAAAGATCCTAGCAATACGGTGTTCAAGATCAAGGATTTCTTTTGTGTTATTGAAATTACTAACATCAAGATAAATAGAATAGGCATTGTCTCCCAAATTTCAGTAAAACGAGATAAGATCATATCTATAGTTCCACCAAAATATCCTGAAACCAACCCAATCATTATTCCAATAGCTAGGGCTATAGCGATCCCAATCCCCCCGACGACCAAAGCAATCCGAATTCCAAATATCAAAGCGGAAAGTAAATCTTTCCGAGTAACTCGTGTAAGTTGCCACCAGGGAACATACTTGTTCATTTCACGAGATCCTCCAGCATCGTCTTCCCAATGGAAACTACTGAAGAGGGGGCTAATTAAAATACGAACATCTTCGGATTCTTTTTCGATCCATACACGTTTATCTTGAATAAAGTGTATAGCACTCCGCAGCTTTGCATAATCTTCAAGTACCTGACGAGTTTCCATCAAAGATTTTTTATAAGGTTCTGCCTTTTTCATTATGTCAGCATAGGCGATGGAAAGATCTTCAGGCTGTCCCCAGTTATTGTAATATGCTAGGTTTAATTCGTGTTCTATCCTTATGAGAGCCATTAAAAAAGGCCTATAACCGTCAGTAGCATGATTCCAAGCTTGCTGCGCTATCTCATAAGAATGCTGCATCTTATCTATTCTTTGTTGCAATCTTTTAAGACAGATTTCCTCGTTTTTTATTTCTAAGTAGCGCAACGTCGGCATTCGGGATTGTTTTTTATCTTCAAAAGCTGCCTGGTATTTCTGTAAAGAAGAATTCTGTTTCTTACGATACTTTGCCTTAATCAAAATTCCTAACTGCTCGTATGGACTCATATAGCGCCGTTCCATCTCCCAACTACGAGTATCCTTAGGTAGAAGCATCAACATTTCAGAGTTTACTTTGCTAATATTTTCTCGAATTTTTTCAGCACGCATCTTTTTCAAGTGCTCGGCTGCTGCTGGATCTTGGACTTTCCCATTATAGGCCCAAGCGAAAATACCACATTGAATAACGATACAGACCCCTAGTAACCAACGACGTAACCATCCTCTTGCAAACTTAGAAGAAAGTACAAACAAAGGGAACGTCAACATCAACACATTAAAAAAGAGATCCACAGGCTTAGTATAATACCCTGGAAACAACAAATACCTAAGTAATGGGAAGAAGACTTCTCCATGCCAAGTTACAAGTAAGGGTTTACTACTTGCAAATAAAGGAGCATAGATTCCAACTACAGCAACAATAATAAAAAATTTCCAAGACAACGAAGCTAATAAATTTTTATGATAGGCAGCCAAAAAGCGTTGGTAAAAAGAAGGATGCTCCTGCATTTATAGTCTCCTTCCTTCTAACTGAACACGAGGATCTAACAATACATAGCAAATATCCCCGAGAAGATATCCTACTAGAGACAGTGTTGACCCCACAAGCACAGAAAATAAAACCACGTTATGATCACGATTTAGAATTGCTTGATAGAAAAAATTTCCAAATCCATCTATATCAAACAAGGTTTCCACTACTAAGGCTCCGCCTAGTAATGTCCCCAATGAAGAAGCTAAAGAGGTTACTATAGATACTGCAGCATTTTTGCCTACATGCTTATATAAAATATCTATCCATCTCACTCCCCGAGCCTTAGCAGCACAAATGAAATCCTGGCCTAATACCTCTAGAAATATGGACCGGCTGAGTCGCGACTGGGCAGCAAGAGCTCCGTAACTAACAGCACAGAAAGGCAAAAACCCATGTGACAATAAATCAAAAAGGCGGCCTAAAGTGCTGAGCTCATTGAAAACCTCAGGTGGAGAATGTAGCCCTGAGTAAGGCATAGGAGCTGAAGTAAATGGGATCGTTTTATTGATAACAAAGTTATCTAAAATCCAGGGAACTGCAACAAATACGGGGATGGAGAATAAAATAAGAAAAATAAAATTTAAGGAGTGATCTATCCAGTGGTTTCTTTTTAAGGCCATAATCATGCCAAAGAATTGGCATAAAACAAAACCAACAATCATAGGTAAAATTGACAATACCAAAGAACAACGTAAACGCTTGATGACTTCCGAAATTACAGTCTTATGTGAGTCATTTCGTAATGTTCCGAAGTCTAATCGTAAGACTCGTGACATATAGCGAAAAAAGCGGGTTTCACAGAAAAAAATCTTGCATGCCTGTTTAGAGTTATAACAAAAAACCTTTGTTCCCCCATGGTCTTGAAACCAAGATTTTAGAGCTTCAACTTTGGCATTGATATCTTCTTCACTAAGTTGTTTTAGTAAAAAAGCATTACTCTCTGCTATCTCTTTATTTTTTGCTCTCTCCTCAAGGCTAAGATTAGGGCCAACAATCCCTTGGAGCACTCCACCACGAATAAATAAATCTGCAGCAAGATGACGATACTTAGAATCTCGGGAAGTATCATCAGCTTCAAATAGCAGCACAGGCATGATAAACTTCGCGCAATCTCCCCAATATACCCAGGACTTAGAAACATTTGCAACTCCAGTAATTTTATTATTGGCGTAATTGAAAAAGTCTTCAAGCCCTGCCCGAACTTTTTTATGAGGGATCTTAGGGCGAGTATTAAAAAAAATAGGAAGTGTTAATCCATAATGTTCTCGAAACTGCAAATAACGATCTGGGCCCTTATACGAACGGATTTTATCAGATTTCCCAGCTTCACCTAAAGAGTCTATAGCTTTTTCTTCCAAGACATCTCCAGGCGCAGCGTTTAGTATTAAAAAATTTATAGAGACAATAGCAAATAAAGTCAGGGGGATTAAAATTAAACGTTTTAGGATGTACTTAAGCATTGATCCTCCTTCTTCTCTAGCCATACCATCTGTACATTGACAGTCTCATCCTGAGCTTCGGGAATTAAATCTGTTCTATGTAGAGGAACAAAGACATTTTTTACATAGTCCTTATAGAGTAGGGAGCTATGTCTGGAGAATAAGAAAGCATATGGAGCTTCTTCATGAATAATTTCATGAAAACGATGATAAAGTCGATTGCGCTCTTGTGCATCGTATTCATAACTCAATTTGTCTATGATTTTATCAACTTCTTCATGGTGGAAGCCCACGACATTTGCAGACCCTTTTTCCATAGCTCCTTCAGAATGCCATAAAGCTCGAGGATCTTCAGGAGGCGAGCCCAAACACCATCCCATTAAAAGAGCATCGAAATTTTTTTCATCAAAAGCCTGTGAAAGATCAGCCATATCCAGGCCTAAGAGACTGCATTCTATTCCGATTTCTTTGCAGGAAGTAGCTACATAATCGGCAATAGTTCTCGCAGTTAAACTCTTTACATAGTAACACAAACGAAAACGGAAAGGGATAATCACCCCGTCAATAATTTTTTCTCGAATTCCATCACCATCGGTATCTATCCATCCTTCTTCCTCTAAGAGACGAGCAGCTTCTTCTGGAGAGTAATGCCATCCCTCAATCTGCTTATTGTAAGAAGGAGAATTATAAGCAAAGGGCCCACTTATAGTATAGCCTTGGCCATCCAAGCACTGCTCTATGATTCTTTCTCTATCAATTGCCATGTTCATAGCACAACGCACTTGCTGACTTTGAAAAAACAATGAATAACAATTCCACCCGATGTAGGTATAAGCTCGATCTGAAGAGACTACTTCACGAATTGCACCCCCTTTAGCCACTTGCTTATTATACGCTGGGCTTTTCATAAAACTATAGAAGTTGTCTCTTTGGTTTGGAGGAAGATAGGAAATATCTATTTTCCCAGTCTTAAAATCTTGGAATAAAGAGTCTGAGCTTTCTTTAAAGTAAGTGTAACGCGCTTCTAACAAAGCTGCATGAGGATCATAAAAATCAGGATTTCGAGAAAAAATAATTTTTTCATCATCCATACCACCAAAGTAATAGGCACCACAACTCACAATATAATTGTTTGCCCAGTGTATAGCAAAGTTTTGCGCCCAAATAGAATTTGTACGATAATTGTCGCTGTTATTTTCATCTTCAATAATTTTTTCTCCGTTAGCAAAATACTGATAGACAAATCTAGGCAAAGGCTTAAGGCTTAAGGTATTAAAAAATGCAGAGTAAAGTACTTTACGTTCTTCTTCTCCTTCTTCATTAATTACTGTATGTGCTTTCCACCTGACCACTAGCTTTGAGTCATTTTCTACTGATACCGAAACAATATCTTCATAATAAGAGCGCAGAGCAACTGCTCTCATTGTAGCTACATAGGGATTCATAACCGCATCATAGAAAAATTTGATGTCATGAGCTGTTACAGGATGAGGGCGTAAAAACATTTCATCTAATTGAACATGCTTTGGAAAGAGCTTAGGATCTATAGGACGCCAAAAAACATTGGGACGCAAATAGATATGAAACTCCTTATCGCCAGAACCATCTCCAACAAGATGTTCTTCTATTTTTAATGCAAGATCAGGAGAAAACGTTTCATACTTTCCTACATGGGGAGAGGCTAAATCAGGAACACAAAGATCATAGAAACCGACTATATAGTCAAATCCATTAAAAGGACTGAGATTTTCAGGTTTTCCAACATGAGCAGTGCGTAGAATACCATGAGGATTAAAATTTCTTCCCAAAAGCTCAGGAAGAGTTTGTTGCTTATAAGGATCAGTAGAGAGTAAATTAGGATAACTTGGGTCTCCAAGTAGTATGGTTAAAGCCTCATCTCGGACAGTACTGGGAGAAAGTGTAGGACTAGAAACGGAAGGTAGGGCCTGTGATGACTGCTGTTTAACTACACGTGAAATTTCACGAATATCTTCCTGTATGTCTTTTACATTACCTTTTATTGACTTAATATCTCTTTCAAGTAGGTCTGAGGACCAGTACAACAAAATTAAAGAAACAACAACCACTCCTTTTAAAATTTTGTCTAGCATGCATCCTTTATCCATGAGACCATTCCCTCCACTTTTAGAGGCAATAACTCTCAGGGATTCCTCCCTGGTAACCTGGTCCACAAGACCATAGATTCTGCGTAATATTAAAATCTCTCGAAATCCTGTCTGAAAAGTGCTGATTATCGAGATTACATGATCTTGTTTCTTCTTTTAACAAAGAGGGAAACATGATTTGTTGATACTTAGATAGCAATATGACGAGCTCCCTCTGTGCTGATCTGTATTGTTGTAATTGGAAATTACGTAGCTGCAAGCTTAAAAAATAGCTTGTTAGCATTTTTTGACATCTTCTAGCTTGGCACAAACTGTATTGAAAAGATTTTTTAATCTTCATGTAACCATGTTATGCTTTGAGCTATGAATGGGTCAAGAAATTTTAAAAGAGAAAAATAGTAAAAAATGAAAATGTTTTTAGAAATTATTTGTCAGTAGATAGCACGAAAATAACCTCCAAAACCTTAATAAACTAGCTGTTATAGAACCGAAAAACTCTTACAACTCATTTTAGATAGAAAAGACAAACAGGGTTATAGGACCCCTTGTTTGTCTTTGGCAAACCAAACTTATTGTTGAGAAGATTCTTCTTCGCCGTTTCCACTGGTTTCAGAGTCATGATCTTGAGACTCATTTTCTTCACGGTTTGAGTCGTCTTCAGAATGGCTCTCATCTTGAGGAGTGCCACAGAAGTCGAAACCGAAAGCTGAGCCTGCAGAAGGAAGCACCAGAGCTAAAAGAAGGGCTAACATTAATTTTTTCATTTTTATTCTCCTTATTTAAAATACGACAGCTCAAACCTGAGATTGGCCAAAAAACTAGTAACCTATGACAAAATAAAGGCTGACGTAAAGGTTTCCAGGTACTATATGAAAAAAGAAAAATAATCTGCAAATAAAAAGTATACTAATAAGCAGGGAGGATTATTACTCATGTTGTCGAGGAAATAAGTAAATACCGTAGAGTAAAAGTATAATTCCTAATACTAATAAACCTATAGCCAATGGAACTGGCAAAAATCCAATCACCAAACACCCCTCGATAAACACCTGGGCAAGAGGATTAGCAGTAAATATAATGCTCACCGCAGCAGAAGCACACAGAGCAATAAGTAGTCCTAAAATTGCTATAGCACTAGCAATTTCATAACGACAACGTATAGAAAAATCAGCTCGCCACGAGACTTTGATTCTGTTTCCTAGGCTGTCTTGACTTAGGGGAGTATAATTAAATGCTATTTCACTCATCGAATTAATGTTACCCTTGTTCGATATTCTAGAAAATGAGTAAAAAATTAGTACTTATATTCAATCCCATAAAATTTAATAAGTTTTTGAGATTTTTTATAATCTCTTTTTTTTATCTCTTCGTATATTCTTAGGCCTTTAGCATTCATTCCCTGTTGAAAATAAAGAATGCCTAATTTAGACATAGTCTCTACATCATTAGGTTTGAGTTTTAAGACAATTTCATATTCTTGTATTTCTTCCTTAGGCATTTGCAAGTCATGGTAACTATAAGCTAACTGTGCGTGAACCCAAGCATTTCCTGGAGCATATTCATTTAAAATTTGAAACTCCTCAATTGCTCTTCGCGCTGTTGCAAAAAATTTTTCTTGAATTTCGTCACTATACCTACCCGAAGGAATCCAATAATTGGCATCAAATTCAGGATATTTCCTTGGATCAGCATAGAGGCCAGAAAGAGCTACATAAGCGTCAGCTAAAGATACATGCGCACTAAGATCTACTGGGATAGTTTGAACAACTTTAATATACGCCTCAATCGCTTTCTGAAGTAAGCACTCACGAAAAAGAAAGTAGTCTTTCCAAAAGCAAAAACAGCTAAATTTCCTAACCAAATCATGTTTAGGAAGTAACCTGAATATACTAGAAAGAAGAGAATACTCTTGATTTTGAAGATGTATAGATAACTTAGTGGCTGCTGCTGCCAAATGCGACTGCTCCTCCACAATATTTTGCGAGCGCTTACTCAGTGTAAGAGTAGCTTGCAGATATTCTGATGCGAGATCTTCAAAAAAATCCAGCTTCCCTGAAAGAAGATAGAGGCGTGTAACAAGACAAACAAACAAGGTAAGAAAAAAACAGGCAAGGCAAAATGCTGGAATGATTGTTTTTCCTGAAAACAAGAAGAAGTAAAGAAAGCAGCTAAGCTCAAGAGCCATGAAAAAACAGGCGCCCCAAACAAATGTTATCTGCTTAATTAAGTACTTACGTAAACGAGCACTTATTTTCTTACACAAATCTTCTAAACTCGCCTGAAAACCAAAAGGTTTCATGAATCCTGAGTCCTACTTTGTTAAAGCTAATGGAAAATTATGAGATTAATTGTTTTAATGCAATGTTTCACCACCTTAATTTTCACGAAAGAACTATTAATAATGACAACTCCTGCCTATGTACTAGCGAACTTTGGAGGTCCCCGCCATGCCGAGGATCTTCAAGATTTTCTTATTTCCCTACTTACCGATAGAGATGTTACAGGAACTTTTCTGCCTAAATTTCTACATAAACATTTGTTTACTTTTATTGCTAAAAAGCGAGTTTCCAAAGTCCTTTCTCAATACCAAGCATTAAAAAATTGGTCTCCCATTTATTCTGAAACGGAAAATCTTGCCAAGAGACTCTCTGACCATTTTCAAACTCCTGTTATTCCATTTCACCGTTATTTACCTAGCACTCATCAAAAGACACTTGACACTATACGCTCTTTAAATACGCACCCTATTATAGGAATACCTTTATTTCCTCATTTTACCTATTCTGTTACCGGAAGCATCGTGCGCTTTTTCATCAAGGAATTGCCAACAACCTCTATTTCCTGGATTCCTCAATTTGGAAGTGATCCTAAATTCGTTTCTATCGTTATCTCCCATATTCAAGATTTTCTTCAGAAGTTAGAAATCGTAGAGAAAGAGTGCTGCTTTTTATTTTCTGTACATGGCCTTCCTTTACGCTATATCTCTCGCGGAGATCCCTATAACAAACAATGTCTTGAATCATTTTCAGCAATTACTACCCACCTGAAGGAAGCTGAGAGTTTTCTCTGCTTTCAATCTAAATTTGGTCCTGGGAAATGGCTCTCTCCATCAACTGCTGAGTTATGTCGAAATGTACGGACCAAGAAGCCTTATATCGTTGTGGTGCCTTTTGGCTTTATTTCAGATCACTTAGAAACTCTATACGAAATAGAACAAGATTACCTACCTATACTACGTTCTCGAGGATATCAGGCATTACGTATCCCTGCAATTTACAACTCTCCCCTTTGGATTTCTACTCTGGCAAGTATCATGCAGAACGATAAAGTAGATGCTCAGAAACTAATAAAAATCGGAAAAAAACAAAATTATGAGTTTTAAAAGTATTTAAGGAAGATGGTATTGCTGTTTTATAGCTATATATTTCCCCGAACGTTTGGTCTTTAAAAGTCCTGCGTTAAATCCTTCGAGCAAATCGCCTCTCGTCCCTTTTAATACTACAAGGCGGAGACCATCTACATTTAAAGGTTCAGAAATAATTTTTAACCTTCCCTTATAAGCAGTTTCTATTAATGCGGTAACTTCAATCACAGGAGCTAGAAGGGCATCGTAACAATTGGATGTCAAAGCCTCTAACGCTATAGGAACATGTTGATATAAGCTAATTACCGCCTCAGGTATATTTTGAGCTACAAGAACAGAAGAGTCAAATTTATAAACTCCAATAAGACGCCCTTTAAGATCATCGATGGAGCGGTAGGGAGAATCTTTAGCTACGACAAGAACAGGACCTGTTAACAAAATAGGATCGGAAAACTGGTAATATTCTAACATTTCAAGAGTGGGCAATACAGATGTAAATGCTCCTTCAGTCTTTTGCTCATCTAAATTCTCAAAAAGATGTACCCAGTCTTGATTGACAATATTAATATTCAGATTCTCTTTATAGTTAATTTCAGTAACAAGATCATTTAAAAACGCATTAATATCCGATGTATAAATACCAAATTGTTTTGGGAACCAAGTAGCATCACGGCCTACCATAATTTCCCTTTTCTCTCGAGAGCAACTGAAAAACAGTAAACCTACAGCTAACAAACATACCAATAAATTTAGCTTCCAAGAAAATTTTATTTTCATGTTGAGCTGCGCCTCTCTTTTCTGTCTCTTTTTGCATCATATTCTAGATAAGAAATTTTTATCCAGCGCACTATAAATCCTAAGTTTAAAGAAAAATTAGGAAGATATGTATTTAAGAAATTGCAAAGATATAAACGAGTTACAGCACTAAAAATCAATAAAATAGATTAAGAAGACTCGCTATTCAAACTTTGCTAATTATTGGAAATTCTTTTTTAAAATATACTCGGATAGATATGTTTTCCCAAGTTTTCTTCTTCGCCTGAGAATCAAATTTTCACAAAGTATCACTTCATTTGACGCATTTTCTAAAACAATAATCCCATGAAAATTAAGAAGTTTACCAAAAACAATGTCCTCTAGAAGAGTTTGCACATAGTCGCTAGGAAAGTCATAGGGAGGATCTATATAAATCAGGTCAAAGGATTTATGCTGTTTAGCAAGCCTTTGGATTGCCGAACTAGCGTCCTGCTTCAAGATCATGATAGGAAGTTCTGGTCCAATTAAAGCAGCGTTTGTATGTATCAAGCGTACGGCTTTGAAAGAGATATCTACAAAAATCACATGTATAGCTCCCCGACTTAAAGCTTCAAAACCTACCGACCCCATACCAGCAAAGAGATCTAAAAAAGAGGCGCCTTTAATATCCGAACTACAGATGTTGAAAAAAGATTCTTTCACTAAACCTGAAGTAGGTCGGATATCAGGGTTAGAAAATGTCTTCAAAGACTTACCCTTATACTTACCTGCTAAAATCCTCACAGCACCTCCTGAGGAGTGAAATCTACGTAGTCAGCAGCTACCAATAAGTAGTTAATTCCTCGGATATTACCAAATCCATTTATAGGTCGTTGCACGCTATGAAGATGGCCAAATAAGCATAAAGAAATTCTCCCATCAGTTTCTAATAGCTCTGAGATAGGCCCTGGAGTCCCATCACTACTGATTGGAGGATAGTGCGTCATTACAATCACTTGTGCAACCTCTTTAGGGAGAGCAGCCAGAGCCCTTTTTAAACGCCCGACTTCTCGAAGAAAAATCTTTTCGTCTTGCTCTGTATAAGGTTTTTCTTCAATAAAGGGAGTAAGTAAACAATGGTTCTTCACACATATTGTAGGACTATCCCAAAGTCTTACTCCCACAACAGCAAGATTTGGTGCCACAAGGGCAAAGCCTTGAGCTAAGTAATAGAGAGATGGGGGGAGTGCTTTTACAATTTTACTTGTTGAAGCAGAGCTCCAATAATCATGATTCCCACGAATCATATATTTAGTTCCTGGAAGATCTCCAAGAAACGCAAAATCTTTACCAGCTTCTGACAAATTCATAGCCCAAGAAATATCTCCAGCCAAAAGAACTAAATCCTCAGGAGTGACAAGAGCTTCCCATCGATTACGAATTTTTTCATGATATCCTATCCAGGGTTCTCCAAAAATTTCCATAGTTTTTTGGGGAACTCCTAAGGCAAGGTGTAGATCTGCCAGGCCATAAATATTCATTTCAAGGGATCCAGTTAATTAACAAGACTGCTTAGTGTAATTTAGGGCCTCGAATTATAAAAAGCAAATGTCTCTAAACTTGAGATCATTACTTTAAAACACTCCTGCTAATCTACGATTGATACCTAGAAAATATAGTTATCTGGAATATGGGTCCCTTGAGGAATAATAATAATATTATCTCTTACAAAAAGCTTCTTATCAGGGGAATCGTACTCAGTATATCCCATAAGATTTTGTAGTCTAACACCATTCCCAATACGACAATTTTCGTCTATAATAGCTTTATAAATCTCGCAATCTTTCCCTATCCCTAAAGAAGGTTGCGTTGATGACGAAGATCCATACCTTGCATTTCCCATAATTATAGATTGATCCACTATGGAGTTCTCCCCAATCTTACTACGAATACCTAAGACACTGTGAGATACATGACTAGTATCAATGACACATCCTTCACACAGTAAGGAACTCGAGATTTTAGAATCAGTAATAATCGCTCCAGGAAGATGGTGATTTTTACTGTAAATCATTCCCTTATCGTCATAACAATTGAGACCTCTTCTGGTTGCTTGAGGTTTTTGAGTCAATGCTATATTTGCTTCATAATAAGACTCTATCGTTCCAATATCGGTCCAATACCCATCATAAAGCCAAGTCTGAACTTCTCCCCGTTTCATCTGGGCTTGAATGAGGTGCTTGCCAAAATCGTTGCCGGCTTCCTCTGTAAGCAAAGAAAACAAACTTTCCTTACGGAATAAATAAATACCCATCGATCCAAGAAAGTCTCCTAAATCTTCTGTTAATTTATGAGCACGGCGATCTTGAGGCGTGAGACGAAAACGATTTAAGATTGCCTTTTCTTGTGGTTTTTCATAGAAATCAGTAAGTTTTCCTTTAGAGTCAATACTTAGAACTCCCATCCTAAGAGCATCTTTTTCTGGAATAGGTTGAGCCACAAGAACCATGTCTACATTTGTTCTTACTGCTGTATCTACAATTAACCTAAAGTCCATATTATAGAGCTGATCTCCTGACAAGATTAGAAAGTATTCGACTTCTGTATCTTCAAAATAAAGAAGATTCTTTCGAATAGCGTCTGCGGTACCTTGATACCAAACCTGATCATCCTGACGTCCTTCAGGAGCAAGAAGATGGATCTGATCTTGTAAAACCCCATGATAGAAATATGTTTTAAATAAATGTTGTTGGAGAGTGTAGGTAAGGTACTGGCCTATAACAAAAATTTTTGAAAATCCCGCACTAATTGCATGAGATATCGGAATATCGATAAGCTTGTACCGCCCTCCAAAAGACACGGTAGGCTTACAGCGGCAGTTAGTTAAAGGCGACAGCCTTTTACCCTCTCCCCCACATAAAACAATTACCCCAACTTTATCTCGATAAAAATGAGAATCTTCAAAATTTGAAGTAGCACCCTGAAAATCGTTTTCTATCATTTGTATTCGCCTGTTCTAATTTAATTTTAAATTAGAAACAAATAAAAAGGCCAACACAACAAAACAAATTAATTTTTTAAAAAATAAATTGTTTTTAATAAATGTCTTCTAAAAATTAATTTTCAAAACCTAGATTTTCAGCAACCTTATTTGCTAAGTTCAAGTCACTATTGCTTAACTTCCCATAGGTGATCAAAGCCTCAACCAAGGTAGGGATAGTAAATACTGAACTAACCTTTATTCCCTGTGCACCAAGCAGCTGCGTTTCATTTTCCCTACGATCTAAGAATACCAAAGCTTCACGAACGATAAGACCACTTTCTTCCAGGGCAACTGCGGTCTCTAGTATAGACTTTCCGGAAGAGACAATATCATTAATGACTAAACAAGTTTGTCCTGGAGTAAACAAACCCTCCACTTTGATAGCATGAGTGCTGTCTGTACCCTGTAATTCTTTCCTACGCAATACCATAGGAATATTATATTTTAGTGAGATACAGGTTGCTAAGGTTAAAGCAGTATAAGGAACTCCACAAAGTAAGCTACTATTAAATGAAGGGCGCAAGCGCCAAATCAACGTTGCTACCGTCTGAAGAACTTCTGGTGAAGAGATTACGAGACGCATATCTACATAAATAGGCGTTTCCTCTCCACTAGCCAAAATATGTTTTTCGAATTTTATTGCTCCAATTTGGTATAGAATTGCTATAGCATTAGCACGTAGTTTAGCATCTTCGTAATTTACCATTTTCTAGTGCCTCCGACCTTTTTGACAAACTACAAAAAGCTCACTTATAAGGAAAACATGCTGATACGCTTATTTCTCGGTATTTCACTTCCAAAAAGCTTTCCCTTATATCTGGAGCCTCCTCTAGTTCTTACAACATTTCAAGGAACTCAGTTCGTGGGAACTTATAGTGAGGCTGGAGATCCTCTGTATATCGAAAACTTAGACCTAAGCTACCACTATACTCAGGAACTACTTTATAAAGCAGTCCCATGTAATTATAAACCTATATATAGAGAAATGCCCTTAATAATTTTCCCAGAAGTACTTATAGGCGGTCCACTATTAGCAGGGAAGCGCCCTTAAAGTATAGGCACTAAAGAATTTATTCTTTGAGTGATAGTAAAAATTCAGCGTTACTATTTGTTTTCTTTAATCTTCCTAATAAAAGATGCATAGCATCAATAGCTGTAAGATCTGCTATAGCCTGACGGAAGAGATAGACTCTTTCTAATTCGCTAGGATGATAAAGAAGTTCTTCTTTTCTAGTTCCACTCTTAATTAAATCAATCGCAGGGTATGTTCTTCGATCAGATAGGCGACGATCTAAGACTAATTCCATATTTCCAGTGCCTTTGAACTCCTCAAAGATTACCTCATCCATTCTAGAACCAGTATCAATTAAAGCAGTCGCTAAAATTGTTAAAGATCCTCCACCTTCAATATTCCTTGCAGCACCAAAGAAACGTTTAGGTTTATGCAGCGCACTTGCGTCCACACCCCCAGTAAGAATTTTTCCAGAATGTGGTTGGACTGTGTTGTATGCACGAGCTAATCGTGTTATAGAATCAAGTAAAATGACCACATCATTGCCATGTTCTACTAAACGACGAGCCTTCTCTATGACCATCTCGGCAACTTGAATATGCCTTTCAGGTTGTTCATCAAATGTCGAAGCAACAACCTCTCCACGTACTTGACGAATCATATCAGTGACTTCTTCTGGTCTTTCGTCAATTAACAAAACAATAAGAACAATATCAGGGTTATTTACAGCAATAGCATGTGCTATACTTTGAAGAATCACAGTTTTCCCTGACCTTGGTGGCGCTACAATTAAGCCGCGCTGTCCTTTCCCAATTGGTGCAGTAAGATCCAGCACTCTCTCTGCAAAATGATCTTTCCCCATTTCCATAACAATTCTTTCATTAGGATATAGTGGGGTTAAATTTTCAAAAAGCACCCGCTCTTTAGCTTTATCTGGAGTAGATCCGTTGATCTTATCTACTTTCAATAAGGCAAAGTACTTCTCCTTCTCTTTAGGCGAACGTATGGTGCCAATAATTGTATCACCCTTTTTCAAATCAAATCTGCGAATTTGGGCTGGGGAAACATAAATATCCTCAGCTGAAGGTAAATAATTATATGTTGGGGACCTTAAAAAACCAAATCCATCGGGAAGAACTTCTAATACCCCTTCACCTATGAGTAATTCGTCTGCTCTCTCTGACTTAGATTTAACAATCTCAAATACTACTTGTGACTTGGTTAGAGATGCTATATTTTTTACACCGTATTGGCGAGCCAATATATTAAGCTCCTCAATTCCCATTCTTTGCAGTTTAGCAATTTTTGTAACTGTGACAGACTCGGCCTCTTCAGACTCACTGGCAACTACAGCACATTCTCCTGAGCAAGATTTCTCTTGCATAGAAACATATGCATGTTTTTTCGTCTCTTTCACCTTCGGCAAGATTTCTGAAGAACGCTCTTCTTTCATAATGCTCCCTTTAAAGCGTAAAAATATTCTTCAATTTTTTGATGTAATTCTTCTTTAGTACCGTTGTTCTCAATAACAACATTGTCTTGTGTTAGTTTCTCTTCAACATTTAAAAAACGGGAGCACCTATGATAAAAATCTTCAGAGGAATACCCAGTTTTTTCAATGAATCGTTTTCGTCGAACATCTTCATCTGCGACAATAAGAATCACAACATCAAACCACTTTGCATAGTGTATCTCGTACAATAGCGGCACCTCTGCAACAAATAAAGGATAATCGCCATATTGAATACTTTGATGATACTGCTCCTCAATAATCCGACAAACTTCTGGATGTAGAATGGCCTCTAAACCTTGCAATAAAGCAGCATTGTAAAAAACTTTGGCTGCTATGGCTTGGGAATCAAACGCCTCACCAACGACAACGTCTGATCCTAAAAGATCTATAACACGGCGACCTATGCGCGTATGAGGAATAAGGAAACTATGCGAGATTTTATCAGCACTAACTACATAGGCTCCCAATTCCTGAAAAACTTGGCAAGCTTCGGTCTTCCCAGAAGAGAGATCCCCTGTAATGGAAACTTTTAGTAATTTTAACATTCTGCCCAATTTTTTCCAATTAAGATATTCACAGCAATAGGGACAGATAACGTCATAGCTGATTCCATCTTTTCTTTTACCAATAGCTGCATAATTTCCATTTCTTCTTGAGGCACCTCAAATAATAATTCATCATGTATTTGCAGCAACAAACGACTCTTCATTTTTTCTCGTTCCATTATTTGGGAAATGTTTATCATAGCAAGTTTTATTAATTCGGCAGCACTGCCTTGAATCCGAGTATTTACCGCAAAACGCCCTGAAGCAGCTCTTGAACCAGGAAATTCATTCCAATTATCTATAATTCTCTCTCGACCTAACATTGTGGTCACTCTTAAATCTTGAGCTGCTTGTTCTATAGTTTCTTCGACGAAGCGAGCAACTCCAGGATAACGAGAAAAATATGCTTGGATAAGTTCTTGGGCTTCCGCAATAGAGATTTTTAACACTTTTGCTAAACCAAAAGCCTGTTGTCCATAAACAATACCAAAATTTACTGTCTTTGCCTGTATTCGTTGTTGTTTTGAAACCTCTTCCAAAGGTGTACGAAACACTTGCGATGCAGTAAAAACATGAACATCTTCTCCTGATTCAAAAGCAATTTTTAATGATTCATCTTGGCTGAAATGCGCCAAAAATCTTAACTCAATTTGAGAATAATCAGCAGACAAAAAATAATTATTTTTTTGATTTACACGAAAAGCTTTTCTCAGCAACATTCCTCGATCTGATCTTATAGGAATATTTTGCAAATTAGGATCTCGACAAGCCAGCCTTCCTGTCACTGTTGCTATCTGATCAAAAGAAGGATGTATTCTTTGTGTTATGGGATTTACCTGCCTTGGTAGCGCTTTTACATATGTGGATAATAACTTTTCAATAGTTCGAAATGCTAAAATTTTTTCAATAATTTCGTGTTCACCACGTAAAGCCTCTAATATTTCTGCCCTCGTAGATTTTGCCTTATCTATAGGACGAAGCCCTAATTGATTATATAAAACATCTGACAACTGTTTTGGAGATTTTATATTAAATGGCTTTCCAGACAAATGGAAGATTTCTTCTGTAAGTGTGGCTAGCTCTATTTCTAGGATCTCTTCTAAAATTGCTAACTCTTCAATATCTACAGGCATTCCTGTTCTTTCCATAGAGAAAAGAATTTTCTCTAAAGGCATTTCAATTTCTCTTAAGATATGTGTTAATCCTTTATGGTTAACTTTTTCCAAAATAGATTCTCTTAATAGAGGGAGATAGCTAACAAGCTCGCCAAAATATTGTTCAGGCTGCTCTGGCAAACAACTTATAGGCAATCCTAAATTTCCCCATTCTTTAGCAAAGCGATGAGCGTCTTGTGTGAGCCCATGGTTTACTAATAAAGATTGCAGCGAAGTCTTACTCCCTCCATTGATTAGGTGCTCGGCTAAAGCTAGATCACAAGAAATTTCTCGAATTACAATGCCTACATTTCTAAGAGCATGACAATCTCGCTTTATATTATACCCATAAAAATCGAGATCTTCTCGCAAAAAGAAACTTTTTAATAAGTTAATAATCGGTGTGTTTTCATTCTCTAAACTAATAAAAAATGTGTTTGAGCCTTGAGCTAAAGCTAAACCCTGTGGTTGCAAAGAAGGAAGGTGCTTCCCTACATACGCTGCAGCAAAGGCTACACTTCCACTTCGAAATAGTTCTAAAATATTTGCCAAGCTCTCTATATCTTTAACTATCTCAACATCGACTTTAGAAAACGTTGTTTGTTTTGATGTTACAAGAGTTTTAAAGCCTTGTTGGATGTAAAAATGTATGAGCTCTTCTTGATTAATAATGCTTTGTGGGAAAGTCAAAGACTGTATTGGCAAAGGGATAGAGATATTACAATCTAAAAGGGCAAGCTTTTTACTAAGTTCTAAGGTCTCTCGCCGTTCACTAAGCATAGTTTGGCTTAATCCTTTAACCTCTTTTAAGTTTTCTAATAGTCCTTCAATGCTGCCGAATTGTTGTAAAAGTGTTGTAGCTCTTTTAGGCCCACAACCTGGAACTCCAGGAATATTATCAGAAGCATCTCCAACTAGAGCTAAGTAATCTGGGATATTATTGGGTGGTATACCGTAATGGTCTACGATTTGTTGAACCCCTATAACCCCTTGATCTTTCCAAGGATTCCAAACAACAATATGATGATCGACAAGCTGTAGTAAATCTTTGTCAGAGGTACATATACAAACTTCATAATCCTCAAGAATGGCTTGCTTAGCAACGCTTGCAATTACATCATCAGCCTCTACAGATTCCTTTTCTAAATAGGCTAACCCTATTAAAGAACAGTACTTTTTAACTAAGGCTATTTGTCCAGGAATGTCTTCAAATTTTTTTTTCCGATTACTTTTGTAGTCAGGATAGATTTCTTGACGGCTTTGTTTATTATTAGGGCCATCAAAGACTGCTACCATATATTCTGGGGAGAATTCTTTGATAAGTTTATTTACAGACCGAATAAATCCAAAAACTGCCTGTGTTCCTAGTCCTTCAGGATTTTTCATTTCTGGTAAAGCAAAATATGCACGAAAGATAAACCCCGAAGCATCTAATACAAACAGTTTTTTCATTATGTCTTCCCTTTACTTCAGAGCTCTTTATAATCCTAAGTAGGGAAGTGTGCATTCAGCATTATGAACTAAAGGTGTTAACTTGTGTTTCATCTCTCCCGTGATTAATGGGCTTGTAGCTGCAGTTATCGCCATCCGTTTCCACCAGCCATCAGCGGCGAGACCAATAACTCTATAGTTATCTTCGATTTTAGAAACAACAACGATATCTTGGAGTACTTGTTCTTTAGTAGCGCCCACCACATCAATGAATCCTTCTTGTTTAGCTTTCTCTGGAGAAAAAATACGTGCTCCGAGGATATTTACTAATTTTTCTTTAGTTATTAAGGGACGATTTTCTGTGACTATGTCTACAAATTGCCCATAAATAAAATTAATAATAGCTTGCTGTTCTTCTCGATCATGAGCAGTCCACGGTGTATAGGGATTCATTGGAGCTTTATCTTTTCCAGATGTAAGTAAGTCACTTTCAATTCCGTAGCGATTTAAACCTTCTTTTACATTGAAGAATGGTCCACAACGAACCCCTACAGAACCAATAAGCGATGAGGAGGTGGCATAAATTTTATTTCCAGCGCAGGATAGATAATATCCTCCAGAAGCACAGAGACCGTTCACATAAATATAAATAGGACATCCCGTACGTTCTTTCCAGAACCGAAGCATAGAATAGACTCTGTCTATTTCAAAAACTTCTCCTCCAGGGCAATCCATATCGATAACAATACCCTTTACACGGTTCTTAAGGGGGCCTTTATCAAAGCCTTCCAAAAAATTTTGAATAGTTTTTGCCGTATTTTTTGCAGATGAGATAGCGTCTTTTATTTCAATAACAGCAATAATAGGAGCCGTTTTTCCTAAATCCTTCATTGCACCTTGAGCATCTGGTAAATTAACAAAATGAGCATCTGCTGTACCTAAAGCGGAAGCAATGAGAGCAAATATAACAACGAAAGAAAGAACAACTCCGCAACACAATCCTAATACTGACAAAAAAGCTTTTGATATAAAGTGCCAGAACGTTTTCATAATATCCTATAAAGTCTAGTGTAAATTCCAAAAGGAATAAAATAAGGGATGAGAAGAAAAGCTTAAAGATGAAAATGTATATTTCGAAATTCCTAGCACGGATAAAACAAAATTTCTCTATAGATATAGAATAAACATGTTATGTGCTTTTAGAGAACAATCGCCTCTTCTTGTTCAACAGATTCGTGAACTTCACGCACTATAGGAGAAGAAGGGGAAATCGGTGTTTCGAGGGTTTCTACAGCATGAGCAGCCCTAGAGTAATATTCCTTCCCGATATAAGCAACAACTGCAATCCATATTATCATAATAATGAGCAGGACTAGGGCAATGACATTTAGACTTGCAGCAACAGAAGAGAAGATCACAAGTAGGCCCTGATAAATCAAAGATCCTCCCGATTTTCCGATTCTAGAAACAACACCATCAATAGCAGCTTTCCCATAGTTTTTATCGTCTGCAGAAAGCGGAATAAAGGCCATTTCTTTAGTTTGATCAAAAAAGGTAAATTTAGCTCCTCGAGACAATACATTCTGTACCCCTCCAGTCCATGCGGCAAGCGCAAGCGGAGTCATTCCAAGGAAACCCCCAAAAATAGAGATATCTCGCTTCGCAGCAAAAATAGCTCCAAAAAATATTAGTCCTGAAAACAACATGACTAATGGAGTGATTAAAGCACCTAGAGTCCAGCCCCATTTACGGATAAACTGACCTGTAAGAAGAACTGCTGCCAATACAGAAACTATACCTATCAATGTAGTAATTCTACTCATATATCCATTGAATTCTACATGGGAACTGTATATCTGACTAACCTGATCTTTCCAAACAACTTCAAATAGATGAATCACTAGGTTATAAGATAGAACGATGATAGCGAGCCCGAGCAAATATCGGGACTGAATAAGGTGTAAAAAGAGATTTTTAGCTTTTGGCTTAGATTTTTCTTTTCCTTTAATACTAGCAGGACTCTTTTCAGTAGAGGCTTGTTTAGAAGGAATAGTGGAGGTAGCAATGGTCAGGCGGTGAATACGCCTGTACAACCAAATCATAATCAAACCAGAACAGGTGATCAACATGGTCAGATTTAGCATCACTGAGTGCCAAGAATCACATGCAAACGAGTAAACAATAAATGTTTGTTTCCCCATCCAATACGAGATCTCCCCTGCGCATACCGATGAAAAATTCAATCCTGTGTTAATAAGGGCATAAAAACGGCCTGCTTCGGTAATTGTTGTAATTTGGTTGGCTAGTCCCCAAAACAACATGGAAAGAACTACCGAGCTCCATAATTCTGACATTACATAATAAATGCTATAGCTCCAGTAACGAATCATTACGACAAAACCACGAAGTCCCTTAGGCAATAGTTCCTGTAGTTTATTAGCTAGAGAATCGAGATGTAGAGCATCTCCAACTGGATAAATTATTGAGGCGAACAGGAAGAAAAAACCAAGAAACGTGATCATGAAGCAATAAAAAACGGTATCCCGAGGATACCGAGTAGCCAACCATCCGTAAATCATAGTAACAATAACGGCTCCCGGGACTATTCCCCAAACCTTAAGAAAGGGAATTACTTCTGCCCCAGCGTCGGACCCGACAATTACTAAGGTGTCTTTCATGTTTTTGAGCAGGCAATAGTTAAACCCGACAAAAAATGCTAATAAAAATAGAGGTATAAATTTCGAAAATTCTGATTTATAGATAGGACAAAGATATGCCCGCAGCCTTGAAAAGGGTTTCATTTCTGATGACTGCATAAACTCCTTCCCAACATTATGGCGCACAAAGACTTGTTGACATTTATTCTACACCTAAGAAATAGCATATGTTTGCAGTTCCTATAATACTGGTTGGTTAGCAAACGGCAAGGCATAAATTAAAAATCACGAAAAAAAGAGAATTCATTTTATCCAAACTCCCTGTAAAATTCAAGCGCTTACTAGAGAAACTTAAAATCTTTTGCCCACAAAACTTTTTTTGCCCTGAATCAACGTAGACATTGTTTTTTATAATCCATGATTCTCTCAAGAAAATAGAGAAAACCAAGAGCCACTAAGGGGACTAACCCTGTCCAAGGAATGTAGCCACCAGCTGTCACTCCTAATAAAATAATAAATTGAACAACTGTAAAAACCTTTCCCCAAAACAAAGAGCCATAATCGTAACCTTTCCACCCATTGATTACAGAAAGATAGCATACGAAGATAACAAGAAAGATATCTCGAGCGCAGATGAAAAAGAGATGAGCAACAGATAACGACCCTTCAATATAAAGCACCGTAATACAGACAAAAACGAAAACTTTATCTGTAATTGGATCTAGGATTGAGCCTAAACGACTTGTCGCTTTATAGCGGCGAGCAAGATAGCCATCCAATATATCGCTTAACATAGCTCCAACAATAGCAAGTAAACGGAGGTGCAATTTTTCTTGGCAGAAGAATAACGCTAGCCACAAGCGTGATATAGAAAGTAAGTTGCAAAATTGTCTCATGATTTTGGCTAACTAATACGATCCTTTTAGGAACCTTATAACTGGTCCATTATAGAGCATGCTAAATCTACAAACAAGCATAGAGTTCGCGGATGGGATTCTTGTCTTCCGACCATCTATCTCTACATTGGCATATAGTAGGCTTTCTTTAAAAAGAATAAGGAAAAAGAATATTGGCTACAACTACCTTGCCTTAGTTAAGGTGGCGGTATTCGGAAAGAGAGGGATTCGAACCCTCGGTACCCTTTAGGGGTACGCGTCCTTAGCAGGGACGTACTTTCGACCACTCAGTCATCTTTCCCTATTATTCAATCTAACGCTGGATCTTAATCCGACCGTTCTTGTTAAAACAGCGTAACTATCAAACTGAAAAATGTCAACTCACCTGCGTCTTACAAGAAAAAAGAGGAAAACGTAATCGAATTTATTTATAAAGGCTTTTTAAGCTTTCGCTAAAGAGCTCGGGGGAGTTGTCAGAAAATCGCTCTGAGCAACTAGCGCTTGAGGGATATATGGTAGATAACATAACCTACCTAGAAAAATCCAGAACTACTACGAATTACGAAACCCCGATTCCAATGGACAAGCCTCTAACTGTTCCGCTTCCCTCACCTCCCCATTCCAAAGAATCAGAAATGATAGTTTTAGGCTGTATGCTGACAGGGGTACACTATCTAAATCTCGCAGCAAACCAGCTTTACGAAGACGATTTTTATTATCTCGAACATAAAATCATTTTTCGAATCTTACAAGATGCTTTTAAGCAAGATAAGCCGATGGACGTACACTTAACTGGAGAGGAGCTTAAACGCCGCAACCAGCTTACTGTAATTGGTGGTCCCTCTTATCTTATTACCTTAGCAGAATTTGCAGGTACAGCAGCTTACCTTGAAGAATATGTTGATATCGTTCGGTCAAAGTCGATCTTACGAAAAATGATTGCCACCGCAAAAGAGATCGAAAGAAAAGCTTTAGAGGAGCCAAAAAATGTCACAGAAGCTTTAGATGAAGCTCAAAATTCCTTTTTTAAGATCAGCCAATCTACATCAGTAACACAATACACCTTAGTTGCTGATAAGTTGCGAGGATTAACTACTGTTACCGATAAGCCTTACCTTACACAATTGCAGGAAAGGCAAGAATTATTTTTACAAAATGCGCACGGCGATAACGGGTCTTTTTTCTCTGGTATTCCCACTCACTTTATTGATTTAGACCAATTAATTCATGGATTTTCTCCTTCAAATTTAATGATTTTAGCTGCGCGGCCTGCAATGGGGAAAACAGCTCTAGCCTTAAACATTGCAGAGAATCTTTGTTTCCAAAACCGTCTTCCAATTGGAATTTTTTCTCTAGAAATGACAGTCGATCAATTAATTCATCGGATGATTTGCTCTCGATCTGAAGTTGAGTCTAAAAAAATCTCTGTGGGAGACCTCTCCGGGCATGACTTTCAAAGAATTGTGTCCGTAATTAATGAAATGCAGGAACATACACTACTCATTGACGATCAGCCTGGATTAAAAGTTTCTGACTTACGAGCTCGAGCTCGCAGAATGAAAGAAAGCTATGATATCCAATTTCTTATTATTGATTATTTACAACTACTTTCTGGTTCTGGCAACTTACGTTCCACAGAAAGTCGTCAAACAGAAATTTCAGAAATTTCTAGAATGTTGAAGACTCTTGCTAGAGAGCTAAACATTCCTATCCTTTGCCTTTCCCAACTGTCACGAAAAGTTGAAGATCGAGCAAACCATCGCCCCATGATGAGTGATCTTCGAGAAAGCGGAAGTATTGAACAAGATTCTGATTTAGTTATGTTTTTACTGCGTAGAGAATATTATGATCCCAATGATAAGCCTGGAACAGCTGAGCTCATTATAGCAAAAAATCGTCATGGTTCTATAGGTTCTGTACCTTTAGTTTTTGAAAAAGAATTAGCTCGTTTCCGTAATTATTCTGCTTTTGAATACGTTAATTAGTTGATTCAGGGCTCTAACTTCAATCCCATGAATGCGACAATCCGATTTGTCTTAAAACATAGGAATCAGTATAGTTGTTTGATCGGCTGGAGACAGCATGCTTGTCTGTACAAGAATGGGGTAAGTCTTCTGTTGAAGTAGGATTCCACTAAGGTGATTCAAATCCTGTTTTGAATACAAAGAATCTTCGTTACAAATGACGAAGAGGATGTCAAATCGATACGTTAACCATAAAGATATTATGTCATCTGTTAAGAAAAAACGAAGGCTCAAGATCGCCAAGCACAAGCGCAAAAAAAGACGTCGTAGAGACCGTCATAAAAATAAGTAGTTTTAATAACTTATGTGGACTCACCCAATTACTTATGATGTGATTGTAGTGGGAGCTGGACATGCAGGTTGTGAAGCGGCATATTGTTCTGCAAGTATGGGCGCTTCCGTTCTTATGCTCACTTCCAATTTGGATACTATTGCTAAATTAAGTTGTAATCCTGCTATTGGCGGCATTGGTAAAGGGCATATTGTTCGAGAGATCGATGCTCTTGGTGGTGTTATGGCGCAAGTTACAGATCAATCTGGAATACAATTTCGTATTCTCAACCAGACTAAAGGACCCGCCGTCAGAGCTCCACGAGCTCAGGTAGACAAGCAATTTTATCATATCCATATGAAGCGTCTTTTGGAAGAAGTTCCGGGCCTTCATATTATGCAAGGGACCGTAGAGTCTCTATTAGAGAAAGAAGGCGTTATCACTGGAGTGACTACCAAGGAAGGGTTAGTTTACTTAGGAAAAACAGTTGTCCTTTCTTCTGGTACGTTTATGCGTGGCCTCATTCATATTGGAGATCGTAATTTTTCTGGAGGACGTTTAGGAGATCCTGCATCGATCGGTTTATCCGAGGATCTTAAAAAGCGTGGTTTTCCTATAAGCAGACTCAAGACGGGTACCCCGCCCCGCCTTTTAGCTTCTTCTATAGATTTTTCTGGGATGGAAGAACAACCTGGAGACGAGGGAGTTTGCTTTGTACATAGGAATCAGCCCTTTTCCCCTCCCTTGCCCCAAGTTTCTTGTTTCATTACCCATACAACAGCAAAAACTAAAGAAATCATTGCAGAAAATTTACATCGTTCTGCCCTTTACGGAGGTCTCATTCAAGGTACAGGTCCTCGCTATTGTCCTTCTATAGAAGATAAGGTCGTAAAGTTCTCAGATAAAGAACGCCATCACATTTTCCTAGAACCAGAAGGTATTCATACTCAAGAGGTCTATGTTAATGGATTATCAACTTCTATGCCTTTTGATGTGCAATATGATATGATTCACTCTGTACTTGGGCTAGAAAATGCAATTATCACCCGGCCAGCGTATGCCATAGAATATGATTATATTCACGGCAACGTAATTCATTCTACTTTAGAAAGTAAGCTCATAGAGGGTCTTTTTTTATGTGGGCAGATTAATGGTACCACAGGTTATGAAGAAGCTGCTGCTCAAGGGTTAGTTGCAGGAATTAACGCTGTAAATAAAGTTTTCAATAAACAACCGTTTATCCCTTCACGTCAAGAATCTTATATTGGTGTGATGTTGGATGATCTGACCACTCAGATTCTGGATGAACCTTATCGTATGTTTACGGGAAGAGCTGAGCATCGTCTCTTATTAAGACAAGACAATGCATGTGCTCGTTTATCCCACTACGGCTATGAACTAGGATTACTATCAAAGGAACGTTATCAGCTTATCAAAGAACAAAATCAGATATTACAAGAAGAAAAAGTACGTCTCCAAAAGACATTTAAAAAGTATGGTGACTCTGTAGTATCTCTAGCAAAAGTCCTCTGTCGTCCCGAAGTTTCTTATGATGTTCTTAGGGAAACGTTTCCTGATGATGTTCGTGACTTAGGAGTCATTCTTAATGCCTCTCTAGAAATGGAAATTAAGTATTCTGGATACATAGATCGTCAGAAAATTCTTATCGAGAATTTAGAGAAGGCAGAATCACTGCTCATTCCTGAAAATTTAGATTACAAGAAGATAACAGCTTTGAGCTTAGAAGCTAAAGAAAAATTAGCAAAGTTCACCCCCCGAACTCTAGGTTCTGCATCGAGGATATCTGGAATAGCCTCTGCTGATATTCAAGTTTTGATGGTAGCCTTAAAAAAACATGCTCACCCCTAGTTGTATTTTTCTAGATTTACAAGGATATTCGATTTTTCAACAATTACAAATCGAAGAGGCTTTATTAAGAGTTTCGAATCAAAATTTCTGTATTATTAATACAGGTGTTCAGGATTCAATAGTTTTAGGAATTTCTCGAAATTTAAATCAAGACGTGAACGTTACTCGGGCACAAAAAAATCATATTCCTATAATACGTCGTTATAGTGGAGGAGGTACGGTATTCATAGATACTAATACTATAATGGTATCTTGGATTATGAACTCCCCAGAACGTTTTACTCAGCCTCAAGCATTATTAGCATGGACCTATCAGATCTATAGTCCATTCTTTCCTGATACGTTTTCTATTTGTGAAAACGATTATGTTCTTGGCAAGAAAAAAGTTGGCGGCAATGCACAGTACATTCAAAAACATCGCTGGGTACACCACACGACATTTTTGTGGGATATAGACATAGATAAATTGTCGTACTATTTACCGATTCCTCAAAAACAACCCGATTACCGTCAGCAACGTTCTCACGCAGAGTTTTTGACTACGTTACGTCCTTGTTTTGTTTCTCGCGATCACTTCTTTGAAAACATCAAAGCATCGGGAGGACTGTTATTGTCTTGGCAAAAACTTCGTGATGAGGAGCTACAAAAAACTCTTGCCCAGCCTCATCGTAAAGCAACTATTGTACTTACTTAAAGAGTAATCTAAGAGGCATTCAGAATCTCTATTTTACCAAAAAAGTAAGCGATCTCATTCACAGCATTTTCTAAGCTGTCAGATCCATGAACAGCATTAATCCCTATAGATTCTCCAAATTTAGCGCGAATAGTTCCTACAGCAGCTTCTGCAGGGTTTGTAGCGCCCATAAGCTCACGATTACGAGAAACTGCATTTGCTCCCTCCAATACCAAAACTACAATAGGTCCTG
Source organism: Chlamydia serpentis (assembly GCF_900239945.1). NCBI lineage: Bacteria > Pseudomonadati > Chlamydiota > Chlamydiia > Chlamydiales > Chlamydiaceae > Chlamydia > Chlamydia serpentis. Next base: position 683,232 of record NZ_LT993738.1, read on the forward strand.
AGATCATAAAACTAACAAGTTCTTCGAAAAAAGGACGCTCTCTATGTACCCAATAAAACCCTTCGGCTTCAGTTTGGGATAGGTGTATCATTTTCATTGCTGCTATACGTAAGCCAGATTGTTCAAAAATAGATAAGATTTCTCCAATATGAGCTTTGCTAACAGAGTCTGGTTTAATAATAGATAGCGTTTGTTCCATGGTATATGTATATCTCCTTCAAAATGAAATCGCTTTATTTTAGGAGAAGTATAGCATGATCTTTAGGAAAGTCTAGTCCTTGTTCGTTCCTGAAAAATTCTTTTTAAGAGCAATAGGAAGAATATCTGTTAAAGAAGATCCCTCTGGGAGATCTTTAATAGCTTCTGTTATCATCCGTTCAGCAGCGATTTTTGAATAGCCTAAAGCTGCTAAAGCCTGTATTCCTTCTTCAATATAAGGAGAATCTGTATCCGTCCGAATAATTTCAAGTCTAGAATCTAAAGGAAGGAGGGCGGGTAATTTTTGTTTAAGTTCGACCATAAGCTTTTCAGCAGTTTTTTTCCCAATTCCTGATACAGAAGATAAAGCTCGGATATCTTCACCACGAACCACTGAACATAATATCTTTAAAGGTAAGGCATTAAGAATTGCTAAGCCTAGCTTAGGTCCTATTCCAGAAAAAGAAATTAAAATACGAAAACACTCTCTTTCTTCTCGAGAATGAAATCCATAAATCAGATGCTCAGTCTCACGGAATATAACATGAGTATAGACTAGAAAATCTTGATGCAAAGCTCTGATACATTCTACTGCCCACCGCTCAGTGATAGCAACATGATAGCCAATGCCCTGGCATTCTATAACAATTACGTTAGTATTTACATGAGTAAGTATCCCGCGAATATAGTCGTACATTTTACCTAACTCCACAAAGAGGACTATGCAATATATGAGTATGACATATAGCAAGAGCAAAGGCATCAGCAATATCTTCTTTAGAGGGATCTAAAATATCAGGAAGATTCAATAGCTTACTGACCATTATCTGAACTTGTCTTTTACTCGCATGACCTTTACCAACTACTGCTTTTTTTGCGACATTCGGGGCATATTCAAAAATCGGAATATCACGTAGGGCTGCAGCTAGTAAAACAATACCACGTGCCATCCCTAATTTTATGGTGCTTTGAGGATTTTTATTTACAAACTGAGTTTCTAAAACCATAACATCGGGCTGTATATGATCTAATATTCTAGAGAGCTCTTCAAAGAGAGTCCTGTAACGCATAGGAAGAGGCGACTTAGGAGATAGGTGAATGGCGCCGTAACTATGAGGTCGCAATTGGTAACGCTGTTCTAAAGCAACAACGGCATATCCCGCCACTATAGTGCCTGGATCTACCCCTATAATCAATTGTGACACAATACGCATTCCTGAGATATTCTAAGCGTGTTTTCTTTAAAAGATGATTCGAATTGAGATAATCTCTTCTAAAGTAATTAATTTTCGCTTTCTATGAAATTATTTTCTATTTGAAAAACACCGAGCTTACTTATGTAGAAATTTTAGATTCTGTAAATAACAAATCTAGTTCACATTCAATTTCTTTCCCCAATAATCCCTTCAAATGATCTAGCTTGGTATTTAAAGGCATATCAATACCCATTTGCTTATGTAAATCCCGAAGCTGACAGTATTGATCCTCAACAATATCTTGAAGTAGAGCGACTGTCTTTTTCTTCTGAGCTAGATCTGTTTGTACCTCGGTTAATTTTTCAATAGAACAAGTCTCTGTACTATTTTGATTTCCTTCTTGGTAGCACTGTAATTTTTCTCTTAATTTAGCAATTTCTAAATGATATGTTTTTACATAAACATCTTTTTCCTGTTGCAAAGTAGCAAGGCTGTTCTTTAATTCATCTATTTCAGCATATACTGGATACGATCTCTCCTTATCTATAAAGGAGGCTGTCTGTTGTGAAATATTGCGTTGTAATTGTTCTTCAAGCTGCTTGATTTTATGCTCATAGCATAAACGACGCCCTTCACTAATCTCTGCTTGTTGTACACTTTGAAAAAGTTCTTTTTTTATTTCGTCGATAATATCATTTTGATGACGAATTTGTTGAAGTTTTTCTGCAAGACGATGTTGTAACCAATTATTTTCTTCTTGTAGCTTTTGTATCTCTTGATTTTTAATTTCCTCCTGATGGACATACTCTTTTTCTAAAGCGGACAACTGTTCTTGACACTGCAAGTCAATAAGCTGAGCCTCCTGAGGACAAAAGTTTTGTGTTTCCTTCTGCAATGAAACCAGCTTTCCACTCATTCTGCTACAAACCGCAGACAAAATGCTGCAGACATGCTGCCACTCGAGAATATCAGCATCTTTCCAACGACAAAGCAAACGAAGCATTGGACGAGAACATGTAGTGTAATAATGGGGAGATAGTGGACTGGAAGATCGTAACGAAGATAGATGCAGCTTAAGTGTAGATAAGAGCCGCACAGGGTACCTCTAAAGTTAGTCTAGTCAATTCATCCTATAACACACAATTGAGTTTCTTGTCTCAATTCGTTATCAATTGCTTTTTGTAAGGGGGGGGAGAGAAATTCTAGAAGTATCCTTAATTCATGAAATTGCTCAGAACAAGACTCGAACTTGCACGGGCCTACGCCCAAGGGATTTTAAGTCCCTAGTGTCTACCATTCCACCATCTGAGCAAAAAATAGTGTCTCACTTAAATCATTCTTCAAATAAAACAAACATTCTAAAGATAGATCTTTTCCTAAGTGCAGAAAACTAAGAGGCATTATAACACAGTTTTTTTTCTAAATCAATGATTTTTAAAAAAACCAAAAGGCATGGCTTAAATAAAATTAAAAACATGCCTTTATAAGCTATTCTTCTTCTTGAGGTAAGAACAGTACCGAAGAACCTTCTTCAATTGAAAAAGAAGTTGAGGGGGATGCATCTTCTTCTGTCTCAGGAAAATGCAAGGCATCATCAGCAGACAACAAAGCATCTATGACTTCGGTACTCTCATCAACTAAAGCTTGTAACGATTCATTAAGATCTGCAGAAGTTACTACTGGATTGACAACAGTTTGAGAAATAACTTCTGATATCAATTTTGCTGGGGGAGGAAGCAAAGAAAATTTCTTTTGCTCAATAATCTCGTGCTCCTGAGATTCTTCCCAAAGTTCTTCTTGAACAGTGTCTAAAATCTCTTGCGATGCTCCAGTTACTTCAGCCATTTCTTTATGATTTCTGCGACGACTTAGCTTTTTCTTTTCTTTCCACTTTTCCCCTTTAAAGGAATCCTTTTTGGTTTCTTTCTTATCTTTTTTAGTAGGGTTAGAAGGTGCTATTACTTCTTCCGAGCTATCAACCGTAGGCTTTTCATCAACAACGGGTAGTGGTGTAGATTTAGTTAATTTTATTAAAGCTTCCCTACCGCCAGCAATCTTTACTCCACGATCCAAACCAACTGCTTTTAAATTGATCTTAGCATCGCGAACTTCCATTATCTCATAATCGCCAGCAGGCACCAGAAAGGGCTTGCTATGGTCACAGTTTCTAAAAAAACAAATATTTCCTAAGGAAATAACCTCTATAGCTTCAACCATAAAAGGATCTTGTGAAAGATGCTTCGTATTCCTTACTGATAACTTATACCCCTCTCGAGAGGTAATCACAGTTTCTATAACAGGGTCTCTTGTAAAATACACGTATTACAACCTTTTATTTAGAGTTTTTTGCTACATACTCTAATAAGTCTACTATGCGCGTGGCGTATCCTATTTCATTATCATACCACGCGACTAACTTAAAGAACCGATCATTCAAGGCTATACCAGCTGACGCATCAAATATAGAAGAATGCTCAGAGCCTATAAAATCTGAAGAAACAACTTGCTCATCTGTATAATCCAAAATGCCTTGCAAATCAGTTTGTGCAGCGTTTTTCATAGCTAAGCAAATATCATCGTAAGTTGTAGGCTTCTCGAGTCTTACAGTTAAGTCAACTACAGATACATCAGCGACAGGAACTCTGAAGGCCATTCCTGTTAATTTTCCCTTTAATTCAGGGAGACATAGAGTTACAGCTTTTGCAGCTCCAGTTGAGGCAGGAATGATGTTTTGCAAACAACCACGCCCCCCTCTCCAGTCTTTTTTTGAAGGTCCGTCAACTACTAGTTGGGTAGCCGTAGCCGCATGAACGGTTGTCATTAAACCTTCTGTAATTCCAAAATTATCTAATAAAACTTTAGCAAGGGGAGCTAAACAGTTTGTAGTACAAGAAGCATTAGATATGATTTTATCTCTTTCAGAGTCAAAAGTCTTATGATTCACTCCCATAACAAAAGTAGGAATGTCCCCTTTTCCAGGAGCTGAAATTAATACTCTTTTAGCTCCAGCTAGCAAATGCTTTTCAGCATCTTCTTTTTTTGTGAATAACCCTGTACATTCGATAACAAGATCAACATCTAAATCTTTCCAAGGAAGATTTTGAACATTACGTTCTGATAGGAATTTAATATTCTGTTGCCCAACAATAAGATGGTCCCCTTCACAGCGCACATCTCCAAGGAAATGGCCGTGTGTAGAATCAAATTTGAACAGATAAGCAAGTGCATCTCCAGGAACAAGATCATTAATAGCAAGGACTTCTAAATGGGGACTTCTTTTTAAGATCTGTCTTAAAACCAAACGACCGATGCGCCCAAAACCATTAATTACAATCTTCATTGCTTATCCTCAGAACTCAGTAAATTAGAACTGTATTAGCTTTAGTTAGCTAAAAATTCTATAATACACTTTTGAGCATTATCACCTATTCTATTTTGTAATTTTAGAATACGTGTGTAACCACCTTTTCTTTCTACAAAACGATTTCCCAATTCATCGAACAACTTATTGACAACTAGACGATCCACATTATACACAGATGTATTTCCAGATTTAGCTTGTCGGGCTTCTTTACTTGTTAGTTTATTATATCGCACCATAAGCCGCCCAATAGCTATACGTCTTGCTGCCAAGGAGTTTTTCTTGGCTAGGGTAATCATTTTATCAGCATGTCGTCGCAATTCCTTAGCTTTAGGTAACGTCGTCTCAATTCTTTCATAATGAATTAATGACTTTAACATATTAGCTAACATACAACGATTATGCGAGGAAGTACGACCAACTCTAAATTTTTTTCTAGCGTGTTGCATTACTTACTATCCCTTTGTATTTTTAGCCCGAATCTTTTCGGCATACCACTTCATTTTTTCTTTCACATTATCTAAACCCACACCAAACTGCGCAAGGTCCATGCCTAATTCAAGCTTCATTTCTTTCAACTTATTCTTGATTTCGCAAAGAGACTTCTTTCCAAAATTTCTAAATTGCAACAATCGCGGCTCTGGCATGATAACAAGTTCGCCAATGGTTTCTATATTTGCATTAGACAAACAATTTGTTGATCTTACTGAGAGTTCAATTTCATTAATTCCCAAAATCAACTTGTGAAGAATATCGTCTTTATTTTCTTTTTCAATAGAAATAGCTTCTTCAAATACGATTTTCTTCTCATCCATATTCTCAAAAATAGAAAAATGCTTAGTCAAAATCTGGGTAGAAAAAGCTAAAGCTTCTTTAGGAGATACCCTGCCATCAGTTTCCACGACTAAAACTAAGCGATCAAAATCCGTATCCTGACCAACCCGTGTATCTTCTACAAAATAATTCACTAAAGTTACTGGAGAAAACGCAGCATCCAAAACAATTTCATAAACACCTTTGTCTTCCAAAATGATTCTTTCAGAAGGGGTATAGCCTCTACCAAAAGCAACGCGCAAAACCACTTCAACTTGTATAGGTTGAGTAACAGTAAAGATTACTTGATCTGGGTTGACAGCCTCAAAATCTCCTTCTTGCAACAAATCTTGTAGAGTAACTTCTTTTTGTCCATTAGCCCCAGCTAGATCGGAAGCATCTATAGAAATCGAAGCCTTTAATACCTGCGTTGTCCTTCCTAAAGAACTATCTTGCATTGGGTACTTCTTTAATAGGGCTCCCTTTAAATTCAGAATGATATTAGTTACATCCTCAACAACCCCTTCAATTGCCATATACTCATGTAAGACCCCTGTCATAGCAAAAGAAATAATAGCTGGAGCTTCTAAACCAATAAGTAAAGCACGCCTTAAAGCATTTCCTAAAGTATGACCCATCCCTCTTTCTAAGGGCTCAGCAATAAAACGAGCGTGTTTATCTATTGAAAGCCCTTCAACAGGCAACATTTTCACTGTCTCAGGCAGTTCGAATTTATCATAAAGCAAATTTTGTGTGTTATCTGACATCCTTATTCTCCTTACCCTAAAACTACACTCTGCGCCTTTTTCTTGGTCTACAACCATTATGAGGAACAGGCGTTTCGTCACGGATGACAGAAACTACTAAACCAGAAGATATCAAAGCACGGACAGCAGACTCTCGCCCAGCTCCAGTACCTTTTAGACAAACTTCCACTTCTTTTAAACCAGAGTTCATAGCAGTTTTAGCAGCGTCTTGAGCTGCTACTGTAGCAGCAAAGGCTGAAGATTTTCTTGAACCAGAATATCCTACTTTACCTGCTGATGCCCAAGAAATTACATTGCCAGCAGGATCTGTTATAGATACTATTGTGTTGTTAAAAGTAGCCTTAACATGCACAACACCTGAAGGAATATTTTTTAGTTGTTTTCTTTTTACGCTCTTTTTTGCCTGCGCTTGATTTTTAACCAAAACACGACTCCTAATTAAAAATTATTTCTTCTTACCTGCGACCGTTTTTCGTTTACCTTTTCGAGTGCGCGAATTAGTCTTTGTACGCTGTCCTCTTACTGGCAAAGAAAGTCTATGTCTCTGGCCTCGATAAGAATGGATTGCGATTAATCTCTTAATATCTGATTGAACACGACGACGCAAATCTCCTTCTACTGTGTACTCCGATTGTAAAAGTGAATTCAATCGTCCTACTTCTTCTTCGGTTAATTCAGAAGCCCTAGCCTCAGGATTTAACTTTAACTTTCTGATAATCTCATCAGACCGCGCGGATCCTATCCCATAAATATATGTCAGACTTATCTTTAACTTTTTCTTTGCAGGAATATCAATTCCAATGATGCGTGGCATACGTTGGGCCTCCCTTAAAATAGTATAAGCATCTTAGGTCAAAAATTGTTATTTTTCAATGTCTTCCTTTCGTCCGTTCTGTTTTCAAGACGCTATCGTAGCGACGCATCAACAAAAACGCATCAACCTGCTTCATTGTATCTAAAACAACGCCCACAACAATGAGCATCGCGGTACCACCCAGGAAGTAACTTACATTAGAATCTACGCGCAGTACATAACCCAAAAGTGAAGGTAAAATCGCGATACCAGCCAAAAATAAAGCTCCCAAAAGAGTTACACGGTTCATTGTATATTCTAGATAATTTTGAGTTGCTCTTCCCTGACGTATACCAGGAATGAATGCATTATTTTTTTTCATTTCAGAAGCAATTTGCTCAGGATGAAACTGTGTTGCTGTCCAAAAATATGTAAAAAATATAATTAACAGAACATAACATATAGAATAAACCAAACTTCCTGGGGCAAGCAGCATAGCAATACGTTTCATCCATGAGGACTCTGATGCAATGAATTGTCCTATCGTTGCCGGAAACATAAGCAACGAAGAAGCAAAAATAACAGGAATTACACCGGCGTAATTAACTTTTAAGGGAAGATAGGATCCACCTCCAGGAACTTCTCTTCTTCCAATAACCCTTCGGGCATATTGTACAGGAATTTTTCTAACTCCCTCGATAATCAAAATAGTAGTAATAAGAACAAAAACAAAGACAAGAGCAAGCAACGAAATTGAAATCAAACCAAAATCGGAAGGATCTTGAGATCCTAAATTTAATCTATTTAAAATAGATCCTAATACAGAGGGGAAGGAAGATAAAATTCCAAGAGCAATAATTAAACTAATTCCATTTCCAATACCTTTATCAGAAATTTGTTCACCAATCCACATAAGGAGAAGAGTTCCTGTAGTCATCACCATAATTGTTGTGATATAGAAAATCCAAGGAGCCCCAAATAATTTCCAAGACAGTAACATAGGCAAAACAATTCCTGGCATGGTCATGTTCATTCTAAGAGCAAACTTAGCAAACAACAGAGATTGTATTACAGCGAGGGCAACAGTAAATAAACGTGTAAGTCTACCAATCCTACGCTTTCCTTGATCAGGAGACTCCCTCATTTCTCTTTGCAATGAAGGCATAAAGACTAGAAACAATTGGACGATAATCGAAGCGGATATATAGGGAACAACACCCAAAGCAATTACAGTCATTTGAGCAAAAGCGCCACCCGAAAAAATATCTGCCAATTGAAACAAATTTTGCCCAGATCCCAATAACTGCTTAAAGTATGCTACAGCTAATTCACCATTTATCCCAGGAACAGGAATAAAGACACCAACTCTACAAACTGCCAATAAAGCAAAGGTATAGAATAGCTTTTGTCGCAATTCAGTAATCAGAAAAAATTGTCTCAATGTAGTCATATACAGCCTAAACACCCTTATTTTTTAAGCAATGCCTAGCAAATTTTTTACTCCTTGCGACAGCACTACAGCAGTATCTTGCCATACGAAGGTTTTTTCTAAATCTCCTTTAAGAATCACTTTTACTCGTACAGCTTGTTTAGCAATTGCTCTTTTTGCTTTTAAGGCATCCAAAGTAATTGCTTCCCCCTGTTGAAAAAGGTCTGCTAAACGCCCTGTAGTAATTTCTTCAACACATTTATCAAAACGTTTATGTGAGAATCCCCTTGTAGGAACCCTTCTGTAGAGTGGAACACCTCCCCCTTCATAACCGAAACGACGCTTATAACCAGAGCGACTCCCATCTCCTTTATGCCCACGACCACTAGTTTTTCCATGACCAGAAGAAGGGCCTCGGCCTAGTATTTTTTTTCTACGCTTGCGCTCAGAAATATCAAATAATGATTCTAATTTAATCATGTATAGGCGCTCCTTTTCTTAACACATCATTACGGGGACATAGTCCTGTAAGAGCTTTAAATGCAGCTTTAACTTGATTCATAGGATTATTAGAACCAAAACTTTTAGCTACAATATCTTTAATACCAGCCATTTCTAAAATCAAGCGAATACGAGAACCCGCAACAATTCCAGTTCCAGGCTTTGCTGGTTTTAATAACAATTGAGCTCCATCGTGATGAACAATTACTTCATGAGGAATTGATCCATTTTCTAAAGCTTCAATCTTCATTAAATTTTTTTTCGCAGCCTCGCCACCTTTACGAATAGCGTCTGTTAATTCATTAGCTTTAGCAAAACCATAGCCTAAACGACCCTTGCCATCTCCGACTAAAATCAAGGCTGAAAAACTAAATTTTCGTCCTCCTTTGACGACTTTAGAACAACGATTAACAACAAGAACTTTCTCTTCTAATTGATCTTCTTTATGAGAATTCTTTGATAGCGACATCTCTTCTTAAACCTTTATTAAAATTGTAAACCACCTTCTCTAGCGCCATCAGCCACCATAGAAACAATACCATGGTACTTAAAAGGGCCACGATCAAAAACAACACGATCTAATTGAAGGTTTTTTCCCAATTCAGCAATTTGAGTTCCTAATACCCTAGCAACCTCTTGATTTTTTTTAGTTAGACCTTGAGATTTATTTAATTTTGATAGGGTAGAAACAGAAGCTAGGGTTCTACCAATAGAATCATCTATCAATTGTACATAAATATGTTTGTTTGTTTTGACTACAGATAAACGAGGTTTTGTAGTGGAACCCCTTAATACTTTACGCACCCGTAAAGCTCTTCGTGTTTTCATTAATGATTTCTTACATAATGAACTTTCCATAACTCCTCGACTATTTTTTGCCTGTTTTCGCAGCTTTTCCAGCTTTACGACGAACGTATTCATTTTCGTAGCGAATCCCTTTGCCTTTATAGGGCTCAGGAGGACGTTTAGAGCGAATATTTGCAGCAAATTCTCCGACTAATTGCTTATCAATTCCTTTCACTGAAATAAGTGTATTTTTTTCAACAGAGACCTGAAGATTGGATGGAATAGGAATTTTTGTAGGATGAGAAACCCCGATCGAGAGATCTAAAAACGTACCCTGCACAGAAGCTCTGAAACCTACTCCAATCATTTCCAAACGTTTTTCAAATCCTATATGAACACCATGGACCATATTCGAAATTAATGCCCAGTACAATCCTTGCATACAGCTAGGTCTATCAGTAACGTGAGGAGCTGCATATACAAATACATCTCTGTCTTTTACAGTAATTTCGACTTCTTTGACTAGTTGTTGTGTTAACGATCCTTTAGGCCCCTTCACAACAATTTGATCATTTTGAATTGAAAACTCTACTCCTTGAGGGAGCACAATGGGTTCTCGAGCCTTACGAGACATGCTTTACCATCCTATAATTAATCCTATTACCAAACCAAACAAAGCAATTCGCCCCCAATATTCTTAGATCTGGCGAGAGAACCTTCCATAACGCCCTGAGAAGTAGAAAGAACCGAAATTCCCATATTCCCAAACACATAAGGAATTTTTGCAGCCGATACATATACTCTTCGAGAAGGCTTAGATACCCGTTTTAACTGATGTATTACTGGTTTACGATCATTAGAATACTGCAAGAACACGCGCATTGCACGCTTACGGTTTTCTTCTTTTACTAAATAATGAGCTACAAAACCTTTATGCTTGAGAATTTTTACAATTGCCTCTCGCATGTTACTGTGCTCCACATCTACATACAGATGTTCTGCCATCAAAGCATTACGAATTCGTGTTAACAAATCTGCTATAGAATCACTTGTCATGCCCATACGGATCCCTTTCCTCTTTATTGAGCTTTCTTAAATCGCAAGCCCATCAACTCTAATAGAGCAGTGCACTCATCATCTGTTTGTGCAGTAGTTACCCAAGTGATGTTCAATCCTTGAGTACGCTTTACACGATCCAAATTAACTTCTGGGAAAATTTGTTGATCATCCAGTCCCACAGAATAACAACCTCGCCCATCTCCTTTAGTAGAAAACCCACGAAAATCGCGAATGCGTGGAGAAACAATATTACAGAAACGGTCCATAAAATCGTACATACGAATTCCACGAAGGGTAACTTTTGCTCCAATTCCCTGACCTTCCCGCAGCTTAAAACCAGCAATAGAATTTCGAGCTTTCGTTACTAGGGGTTTTTGTCCAGAAATCATAGTTAATTCTTCTAGATGCGCTTGAAATAAATTTTTATCCTTTGCTGCTTCCGCTAGTCCCATACTTAAGACAATTTTTTTAAGAACAGGGATTTGCATTTTGTTTGTGTAACCAAACTTTTCAAGCAAAGATGCACGAATTTCTTCAATATAGAACTTTTTTAATCTACTCATATTAGTCTTTCTTTCCCCTCACCAGACGATACAGTTGGGATGTTCCATCAGGTCGCTTCTGCCATAACTCTCTTCCCTGTTCAGTCAATCTAACGGAAAGCTTGGCAGGTTCACCAGCTATACTTAAACGCACATTAGAAATATGAACAGGAGCCTCAATACTAATACGCTTACCTTTAGGATTTTGTTGACTACGCTTTATATTTTTTGTGCGAATGTTCACACCTTCAACAACAATCTTATCTTGAGTAAGAGACAAGACTTTTCCTTCTTTTCCCTTATCATTACCAGCTAATATCAATACCTTATCGCCAATACGAATGTTTTGTCTTTTCATAACTTCCTTCTCCTTAAATTACCTCAGGAGCTAGAGAACTAATTTTTATAAAGCCTCTGTCTCGGATTTCTCGAGCTACAGGACCAAAAATCCTTGTCCCCTTAGGATTTCCTTTATCATCGATAATCACACAGCTATTGGTATCAAATTTTAAAGTAGACCCATCTTTTCTTGTAATATGCCGACGAGTACGAACAATTACAGCTTTAATAACATCTCCCTTTTTTATAGAGCTATTAGGTTCGACATCTCTAACTGAACATACAATTACGTCTCCGACGGTAGCATAACGCCGACGAGAACCTCCAAGAACTTTGAAACATTTTACTTTCTTAGCTCCAGTATTATCGGCAACTTTTAACTGACTTTCTTGCTGAATCATAATCTCTATCTACCTAATGTTGCTAACTTATCGCGCCAACACGTTCTATTACGCGCCATCTTTTCAGCTTAGACAAAGGTCTTGTTTCCTGAATTTTAACTTTATCTCCCTCTGACACTTCTAATTCAGTGTGAGCATAATATTTCTTTGAACTTCTCACTACTTTAAGATACTGAGGGTGCGAAAATACTCTTTCTACTCGAACAACAACTGTTTTTTCCATTTTTGACGAGACAACAACACCGATCTTAACTTTTCTAGCGCCTCTTGGTTCACTAGCCATGGACTTTACCTTTTCTTTCTTGTTTTACTGTGAGAGCTCGAGCAATGTTTTTCTTGTGCATAGAAAACATATGAACTTTTACAACTTTATTCTGTAATAAACTTTCAGCTCTTAGAGCAAACAGAGCCTTTTTATTCTCATGAATATACAAATCCAAATCGTCGTCGTTTTTCGCTCTTAATTGTTTCAACAAATCCTTTTTAACAGCCATACTTCAAACCCTTTCCACTCGCTTAACAAAACGTGTTTTTATTCCTAGTTTCGCAGCAGCTCTTCTTAGAGCGTCTTGAGCATCTTCTTTAGAAACGTTTGCAACTTCAAATAATATGCGCCCTGGACGAACGACAGCTACCCAATGATCTGGAGCACCCTTACCCTTACCCATCCGGGTTTCTGCGGGTTTTTTTGTTACACTTTTATCGGGAAAAACACGAATCCATACTTTTCCCCGGCGTTTTAAATATCTATTGATAGCAACCCTGCAGGCCTCAATCTGGCGGCTAGTAACCCAACCACGCTCAAGAGTTTGCATTGCATACTCTCCAAAGTCTACAAACGTAGCTCCTTTGCTTAATCCTGCAAATTGTCCTTTTTGTTGCTTACGAAATTTTGTTCGTTTAGGCATCAACATAATAATTCACATATCCTTATTTACAACTTTAAGCAGCTGCAGAGGGTGCGGGAGGATTTGCAGGATTGCTAACAGTCGCAACAGAATTTTCGCCAAGATTAATCCAAACTTTTATACCAATGATTCCATAGGTAGTTTCTGCACAAGCTGTAGCATAATCAATGTCTGCTCTCAGTGTGTGAAGCGGGACACGACCATTTTTGTACCATTCGGAACGAGCAATCTCGGCTCCTGCTAGTCTTCCTGAAACTTGGATTTTCACCCCAATAGCTCCAGAATCCATTACTGACTGCATTGCTTTTTTCATAGCGCGTCTGAAAGACACACGACGTTCTATTTGTTTTGCAATGTTATCAGCTACTAATTTTGCATTTAATTCGGGACGTTTAATTTCTGCAATTTCTAACCAGACTTCTTTTCCAGTAAGCACTTTAAGTTCTTCCTTAAGCAGATCAACCTCAGCCCCCTTCTTTCCAATAACCAACCCAGGGCGAGCCGTTTGGATAGTAACTTCAATTTTGCCACTCATACGACGGACAATAAATCCAGCTGCCCCTTGACATGAAGGCTTTTTTCTTAAAAACTCTCGAATTTTGACATCCTCTATAAGGAACTTCCCAAACTCTTGCTTATTTCCATACCAAAGAGAACGCCATTTTTTTGTAACTCCTGTACGAAATCCAATTGGACAACCTTTCTGACCCATGATCTTCTTCCCTTTTATCGCTCCTTTTCACCAACAATAACAGTCAAGTGACTGGTGCGCTTTAAAATGGGAGAGCGCCCTCCTCTACTTTTTGATTTAGATCGCTTATAGACAGGCCCCGCATCTACTCGAACTTCTATAATACTTAAATTTTCACGCTTTATGTTTTCATGCAGTTCAGCATTAGCTACAGCGCTATTTAAAACCTTTTTCAAACATCTTCCAGCCTTTAACTGAGAAAATCCCAGCTGCTCCTCGGCTTCTTGAACGCTTAAATTTCTCACAAGCCCAGCGGCCAATCTAGCCTTGCGAGGTTGTACCCGAATATACCGGGCGGTCGCTTTAAACATGCTATGTCTCCTTTAGACTTACCCTTTCTTGACAGGATGACTTTTAAATATCCTTGTGGGAGAAAACTCTCCTAATTTGTGACCTACCATAGTTTCTGAGACAAATACGGTTAGAAACTTTTTTCCATTATGAACTTCAAACGTATGACCAATCATTTCAGGAGTAATCATTGAACGACGAGACCATGTTTTGATAGGAGCTTTTTTCTCCTCAGTGTTCATTGCACGCACTTTCTTTAGGAGGTGGTGATCAACAAACGGACCTTTTCTTAACGATCTACTCATAATCCCTATTTCCTACGATCTTTAACAATCCATTTATTACTTTTACGCTTATCGCGTGTTTTTAAACCTTTTGTAACTTTACCCCAGGGCGTACGTGGAATATATCCATTATGACGACCTTCTCCACCGCCATGTGGGTGATCCACTGGGTTCATTGCAGTCCCGCGAACTGTAGGACGAACACCCATCCAACGTTTTCTTCCAGCCTTACCATCCACGCGCAAGTTATGGTCAGCATTTGAAACTTCACCAATGGTAGCTCTACATCCCTCATTCAACATGCGAAATTCACCTGAAGGCATTTTTAAAGTAACATACCCAGAGGATTTAGCTATAACTTGAGCAGCCAGTCCAGCCGATCTTACAAGCTTCCCTCCAGAATAAGGCCGCATTTCAATATTGTGAACAGACAATCCTAGAGGTATACTTTTTAAAGTCATGCAACATCCAGGCTTAAAAGGACTTCCTTCTCCAGAAACTACTAAGTCACCACGCTGAAGCCCTTTAGGAGCAAGAATATAACGCTTTTCTCCATCCTCATAGTTTAGGAGAGCAATATATGCAGAACGATTAGGGTCATATTCTATGGTAACTACTTTTGCAGTGATCCCATCTTTATTACGCTTAAAATCAACAAGCCTATATAACTTTTTTACGCCTCCTCCACGATGACGACAAGAGATGTGCCCTAAGTTATCTCTTCCACCAGAACTCTTCTTGAAAAAAGAGAGTTTTTTATTAGGACGAAGACTTCTTTTAGACTTAGTCCCGCGCAACTCACCACGCGTTGTTAACTCATCAAAAGCGGGTAGAACTAACTGCCTTGTTCCTGGAGTTACCGGCTTAAACTTTTTAAACATGTTTTTTTCTCTCTAATAAATTATCCAACAGAGCGCCCTTGATAGAAAGTTACAATAGCTTTCTTAAATCCTGAGGTCTTTCCTTTGCGACGCCCTCGAAACATACGAGCAGGCTGAGGCTTCACATTTATAGTGTTCACACTTTTTACTTTTGCCTTTTTATCAGCATAAATTGCCTCTAAAGCTTGGGCAATCGATGGCTTTGTTGCATCATAAGCAACTATAAACACAAATTTAGGGTCCTTAGAAAAAGCCCCTTTTTTCTTGCCCTTCCCATCTCCAGCGCTTAAATGTTCTAACATTTTAGCTTTTTCTGTTACGTAGTGACGCTTGATTACATCATAAGGATCTTTCATATCCTAAAATTCCCTCTTAATCTTTCGTTTCAGAAACAAGGCGCTCAACAAGCTGCTCTAAAGCTTTTGTAGAAACAACGATATTATGAGCAGACGCCAAATCATATCCATTGATGTTTATACCATAAACAAAACCTCGAACTGCAGTTAGATTACGCAAGCTCAGTCTTAAATTTTCGTTTTTTTCCACATGATCTAGATGATCAACAAACAAAATGCTACGACAATCGACATTACAATCTTTTAAAAATTTTAGAGCTGATTGAGTTTTAGGAGCTGCTAAAGCAGCTATAAATACTGAATCATCAACAACAGTCAGTCTGTTTGTTTGAATTTTTTGAGCCAATAAAAGCCTAAGCGCTGCTTTTCTTTCTTTGCGATTTATCCGCACATGTTGATTAAATTTAGGCTTGGGCCCAAAAACTATTCCACCTCCACGAAACTGAGGAGAGGCCAAAGATCCTTGACGAGCATTTCCCGTTCCTTTTTGTTTGAAAGGCTTTTTGGTAGAATGACTCACTTCAGAACGATTTCTGGTGCACGCAGACCACTGTCTTTTATTCGCGCGAATAGCAACAATATAATCTTTTATTAACTGAAGGCTATCGCCTTCATCCGCAAACAAAGCGTCTGTTATTTCAATTTCGCCTATTTTATTTCCTGAAAAATCAAATTTTGATAATAAAACCATTAAGCCCTCTCTGTATTACCTCTGTCCTTCCCCTAAACCCTAGAAGAATGTTTTACTATAACAATAGAGCCCCTTGGACCAGGAATGGCACCCCTAACCAGCAACACCTTTTTTTCTAAGTCTACTTTTATTACTTCTAAATTTTTTACGGTAACGTTCTCAGCACCCATATGACTAGGACGCTTGCTTCCCGGGAAGCAACGTCCAGGAGTGGATCGCATTCCTATAGAACCTGCATGACGATGAAATCCCGATCCATGACTCCCTGGGCCACCACGAAAACCGAATTTTTTCATCACACCTTGAAAACCTTTTCCTTTTGAAACTCCACGGACATCAACAGCAGAGGCGCTCTCAAAAACCTCTAATCCAAAAGCATCTCCCAAAGACACTCCTTCAAGAGCGGATTCTGGAGATCGAACTTCTTTCAGAAAGCGAAAAACTCGACCACCTGCTTTACGCAAATGCCCGAGTTTTGGTTTACTAAAACGTTTTTCTATTGTTTGAGAAGGGCCACAGACTTCCCCTGAACCCATCTGCAAAGAGAAATATCCGTCACGTTCTCTAGTCTTTATTTGGGTGACAACATTGGGCTCAACGCGAATCACTGAGCAAGCGACTAAGGACCCATCTTTATCAAAGATGTGAATCATCCCTTCTTTTTTTCCCATCACACTAATATGAGACCGCATAAACCTATCCATTAATAATAATGATTTGTCTTCCTCTTTTAAGGAACAACGAAACAAATCTGCTTAGTATTTTACTTATCGAATTCTCTAAAAAGAAAAGGAAGTTTTCCCTTAAGAAAATAAAGGGACAGGTTATCAGAGGGGAAAGATTTTTACAATAGGAAAAGTACTCTAGATACTAAGAAATCAAAGATAAACGATTCTTAAGAAATTCTTATTTATAAAAAGAAGAAGTCGCCTCAAAAAAGATTTTTTAGAAACGACTTCTTTAAAAAGAAATAATAAATTGAGTTAATTACCCGACTTTGTTCTTTGCCATATGGCATATAAGCCCACAGCTGAGGATGCTGCAGTAAAGGCCCCAGAAAGTGCGGCACCACAAGCAGTTGTAATTGGTAAAGGAATGAATTTAATTGCGTCAACAACAAGTTCTAGCGCTTTTTCAATCATAGTTAAAACACTATTTTTTATAACAGCGGTATGTTCTGCACGTAATCCTCTTTCGGCGCTCAACAATGCGTCATTATCAAGACCACTTGTCTCTGCGTGTAATGATTCTTTAGCTCGTCTATACATTCTTTGCTCTAAAACTAGGTTGCAAGCGCCCCCAGTAACTCCTGCAACGTGATTTATAGCCATAATTCCAGCCACAGCCATTCCAAAGTTATGAGAGACTGCTTTGTCTAAAAACGGTCTGGGTGTGAGCTTATTGATCAACATTAGCGGACGTAAAATACCAAACGTTGTCGAGTAGGTCGTAGCGCTGATCGCAATACTTGCCTCTTTAGCAGCAGCCCATAGATAATCACTTCGATTTAGCAACATTTTGTTATATGGTTGAGGATCTTCGTACGTTTGTTCATTATTTCCTAATGCCCAGGCTTTGGATGTATATTGATAACATCTTTGACTAGAATTAACGATGGATGGGATAGCCCCATTCAATACATTAGCTAGAGCAATAACCTCTCGTGCTGTCTTTAACGCTTTTTGGGTATTTTGAGCGGCAGTTAATGGATCTCCTGTTACCCCTATGTCTTCAATTATTCCTACAGCACACTCTGAAACAGCCTTACCAAGTTTAAAACACTTATCTAAACTTTTCGTGTTCCCAACAAAGCGCGCCAATTTATTAGTAGGGCTTGTAAAAAACTGCTTAAAACAGTGCGCTCCTTTGGCAGCACAGGATTGAGAAGCTGGTTGCTGTTGGAAAATAGGGAGCAGCATTCTAGCTGAAGCACTTCCGGCCAATCTAATTGCGTTAGTTGACATTGTTACCTCCTTACAAGGCTTAAAAAAAGCAGAATCTATAATAACATAAAACGGCTTAATTTAGTTTAAATAATAGAAAACAAAAACTTTTTATAAAGTTAATTATTTAATTTAAACACTATTTCTATTTTTGCCGCTGGATAACCGTTTAAAAAGGATTTTGAGCTCATAGAACTCTTCCCTTCTACCTGCACTTCGTGCAAGCAAATGGCTCCTTCAGAGCAGGCAATAGCAAGCTCTTGCCTATCTGTTACAACAATAGTTCCAGGTGGTCCATATCCTCCCTCTTCTGCTAAAAGAGAGGCCTTACGAATCATCAAGCGCTTCGGCGCTTTTGCAGAAAAAGAGAAAAAGGTCCAAGCTCCTGGCGCTGGGGTAACCCCTCGTATATGAGCATAAGCCTCTTTAGCAGGTCTATCCCAGGGAACTTGTCCTTCCTCCTTAGATAGTTTTGATGCGATTGTCGCTAAGGCAGGATTTTGACTCACCAGTTGCAAATCCCCTGATTCAATCTGTCGCAAAGTCTTTATTAAAACTCCAGCGCCCTGTGACGCAAGAATTGCCGCTAGCTCTCCTGACGTCATATCAGAATGTATCAAAACGTGGGTCGTATTTGCCATATCACCTGTATCCATTCCTGCATCCATACGGATTACAGTATTTCCAGACTCTGTAGCTCCATTCATAATACAGCGTTGTATAGGCGCAGCACCGCGATATGCAGGCAAAAGTCCTGCATGCAGATTATAACAACCATAACGGGGAATATCGAGCACTACCTGACGGAGAATAGCTCCGTAAGCAACAACAATAAATACATCGGCACCAAAGGTCCGAAGCTCTTCAATAAATTGCGGATCCGAGGCTTTACTGGGCTGGAGCAATGGCAAATGATGAGTTAAAGCTACAGTTTTAACAGGAGAAGGAATAGGTTGAGCTGACCTTTTTTGAGGCTTATCAACCCGGGTAACAACACCTACAACTTGGACTTTCTGATCAAGCAAGTCCTTTAAAACTGTGGCTGCAAATGTGGGCGTGCCGAAATAGACAACCTTAAGATTCAATCAAAGCTCCTTCTTTACTTACAATCTCTTCTTCAAAAGCTTGTTTATCTATACCGCGTTCAATGCCTCGTTTACTAGGACTCTGACAAAAATCAATTAAATGCTTTACCTCGGGAATGTCACCAAACTCTTCTAGAGCTTCCTCTAGAGCTGAAAAAAAACAACCCTCAGCACGGTAAATCTTTTTAAAAGCTTTAATAAGAGCCAATCGAGTAGTAAAAGGCACCCGTCTTCGCTGAAGACCCACCTTATTAATTCCAGCCAGCTGGTAAGGGTTTCCACTACCTATTGTATAAGGAGGGATATCGCGGCGAATCCCACTCAGAGCTCCGACCATAGCATGAGCTCCGATACGCACAAATTGGTGCACACCAACCATTCCACCAAGAATGGCGTAATCACCTACTTGCACATGTCCTGCAAGTTGAGCATGATTACTTAAAACCACGTTATTCCCAATAGTACAATTATGGGCAACATGAGCCCAAGGCATAATTAAGCAATTATTCCCGATTGAAACTGTTGTTCCTTCAAATGTTGAGGAAGTAATGATAGCGAATTCTCGAATTTCGCAATTCTCACCAATAATAACGTAGGTCTTTTCCCCTTGATATTTTAAATCTTGGGGCTTATTCCCTATCATTGCAGAGGGCCATATTGTAGTACCCCTACCTATTGTAGTGTTTCCATCGATATATGCATATGATTTAACAACAACGTTGTCACAAAGGGTTACCGTAGATTTGATAACAACATACGGTTCAATAACAACATCCTTTCCAATTTTAGCTCCGGGCTCAATAATTGCAGTTGGGTGAATGTTCGCCATGTCTCTCCGTGATTATATGGATTCCTTATCTACCAGAGCAAAGCTCAGCTCTGCTTCGGTCACTAATTGTGAATCTACACGTGCCTGTGCCAAAGCTTTACCTCCTTTCGATGATATTAAAGAAAAATCTGCGTGTAAGGTAAGTACATCTCCAGGACGAACAGCTTGACGAAACTTAGCTTTTTGTATCCCTAAAAACAATGCTATACGCTTACTTTTATCATTTTCTAGAACTAAGCCTAGCAAGACACCAGCGGCCTGCGCTAAGGCTTCTAATATCAAGACTCCGGGCATAATAGGCGCATTAGGAAAATGCCCCATAAAAAAAGGCTCATTTATTGTGACATTTTTCTGTGCCGTAATACTAAGCTTATCGATGTCATAAGATAAAACCTTATCCACCAACAAAAAAGGATATCTGTGGGGAAGCAAGTCTAGTAATTCACGTAATTTTATGACAGAGGGTGGATTCATCTATTTCTTCTTTATAATTCTAATGCTTCTAAAATTTTCTTACCAAAAGCAATATTGGAAGAATGTCCAGAGCCAACAGCTAATACATGTGCAACAAAAGGCCTGCCCACTAAAGAAAGATCTCCAATTAAATCCAATATTTTATGCCTTACTGGCTCATCAGCAAATCTTAGTTGCCCTCTACTAATAATACCATCATCCTTAAAAACCACAGCATTATCCAAACACCCACCGCCAATTAATCCTCTTTCCATCAAAAAACATAACTCGTTATATAGAGCAAATGTTCTACAAGGAGCAATTTCCTGTCGAAACGACTCTTCAGTAATTACCAAAGACTTATATTGAGTTCCTATTGTTGAGCTTTGCGGATAATGTAGCGTATAGGAAATTTTCAGTTCATCCGAGGGAAATGCTGCTAAAAAAATGTCCTGGTATTGATAATATACAGGATACGATAGTCTAGCAATCGAAACCTTATCTTCTTGTTCACAAATACCAGCTTCGTCAATTAAATCTATAAAGATATTCGAGCTGCCATCGCCTATAGGAATTTCTTCGCCACTACATTGTATAACTACATTATCTATATTATTAGATCGCAATGCTGCCATAAGGTGTTCAACAGTAGCTACGACAACATTGCCTTGAGATAATGTTGTACTTCTTCCTGTATTATAGACATGATCTAGTAAGGCCGGGACTTCGTGACAATTACCTGAGGGTCCAGGCCGTTGGAAAATAACCCCGGTATTTGCTTGTGCAGGTTGCAAAGTAAGAGTAGAGGACTTCCCTAGGTGAATTCCTACTCCAGAATAGCGAACTGCTCGCTTTAACGTTCTTTGAGTTCGTTCTAACATTTAAAAACCTGACAACGAGTCTCTGTATATTATCGAATTTCTTTTTTAGCAAGCAAGCGATATCCTAAGAATCCTCCTAGATAACTGACTGCACATAATGCAATAAAAATCATAGGGAAATCTCCAAAACAGCCATAAAGGGTTTTATAATTAAATAGAGGCAAAGAAGCTTGCAAAACTCCTGAAGGAGCTTGGGTTTGCCTAGTATCATAGGGCAGGGTCTTAAGGACTCTACCTAAAGAATCAACAACTGCTGTAACTCCAGTTTGGCAAGCCCGTACGCAAGGCATTCCAAATTCTTGATTTCTTAAAGTTCCGTGTAAGAAATGCACTCTAGGAAGCCGTGATTGAGGATACCAACCATCGTTAGTTAGATTAACAAGGAGTTCAGCGCCTTGTTTCTTATAGGAACGCAAACGATGACCAAACGTTTCCTCGTAGCAAATAGTGACACCTATACGAGGTAGATCTGGAGCACATATGACTCCAGAACGTGTCCCAGGGAGCCTTTTATATCTAAGCAAGTACTGAGGAAATATTTTTTTACAGACTAGGGTTCCAAATTTACCTCCTGGGATATACTCTCCACCAGGGACAAGAATACGTTTATCGTAACCTATTGAAATGCCTTTTTGTGACATCAATTCTGCAGAGTTATACCAATATAAAGAGGAGTCTTTTTTTTCCCACCGCTCCAAACCAATAATTACAGAGCAATTAAAATACTGTGTAAGAGCACGTATCCAATCACTATTTGACAAAAATTCCTTGCCATCAGGCAGTGGCGCAAAAGATGCTAGTAAAGGCAAACAGTCTTGGTATGGATAGACTTGCTTATGGCTTCCAAAAGGAACAACAACTTCTGGGAAAACAAGTAAATCTATAGGTTGTTCTATTTGAGATACTATTTGTATGAGTTGCTCCCAGATTACCGTGGGACGTTGAAGTTTGGGGCGCAGTGGGGGATGCGCGGGTTGAACAACAGCAACACAAATTTCCCTGTTATCTTGTTTAAAAATTCGCTGAAGATATTCATAATGGACACCCCCAATCGCGTAGGGCAAAACAAGCGTAGTTAACCATAACATCCGAGCACACGGCTTTTTCAATAATAAAGCGTAAAAACTAATATTTACTGCCACAACAACACAGCTTTGTCCTCCCCAGCCTAAAAATCCTCCAAACTGTCGCCCATAGGCACAAGCTGTCATAGGCCAACCTAGATAATCAAAGGACATTCCAGAAAAGATACCGTAAAATCTAATCATCTCAATAGCGACCCATACACCAGGAAGACTCCATAAAAGAGCTGTTTGTTTTTTACGCATAATCGTGATCAAAAGGCAGGAAAAACCTGAGAATAAGAGGGCTAGGATACTAATTAAGACAAGCCATGCCAGATATATTAACTTGCCCACATATTGATCTGAAAGCATCCACGAAAAATGGATACCTTCTATTGTAATTGTCCAAAAAAAACATAATATAAAAAGAGTAGATAAGGATAGGGAGCGTTGTCTAAATGGTTCTAAGCCATACCAAAGTAACCCATACCCACAAGCTACTCCTACTATTGAAACGAATCGACTTAAATCTGGTTGAGCAAAAGCAAGAAGGCACCAAGAAGAAACAAGACAAAAGATTCGTAGCACATTCTCTCCTTACTTATTCATACGAAGTCGTCCTTGACGACGTCGATCTGCTTCATCGTACCGACGTTTTTCTTCAGGAGTCTCTGGAACAATCTTATGCACAGGGCTGGGCTGATTTTGCTGATTTACAGCAACAAAGGTAAAATATGCTGAAGTAATATGACGGCGCTCCTGCTTATAAATATTTTCTGCCCAAACTTTAACTCCCACTTCTAGCGATGTACGCCATGTTCTATTTACTGCCGCTTTGCAAATAAGATTTTCTCCCATGTATGCAGGAGCATAGAAGCGTAGAGCATCAACAAAAGCAGTGACACAAATACATTCTGTATGTCGTTCTGCAACTACTAAAGCTAGACGATCAAGCAAACTCATTAATAATCCCCCAAACACAGTATTATTGGTATTAAGATCGTTAGGGAAAATCTTATAGACATGTCCGTCAATACAGCTAAACGAGACCGGTTTTTTCTTCAGCATCAGAGACTCTCTTGAAAAAAGGGTATTCTTGGTTGCGATAGTATCGGTCATATCAAAGAAAATCAAGCCATTCGCTAAGCAAGAAAAAACATTGTTTTATTTGTTAGCGTTCTCAAATGTCTAATTGTTTTTCTTCCCCTATTAATCATAGTTCCATAAAAGGATTGTTCACTTGTGAAAATCCAGTGCCCTTTTGTCTATGTTTTATTTCGTGACGAATAGAAAAAAGAAGATCAGAATCAAAATCCATTTTTGATGCCCACTGGAGATAAGCAAGGGGAATTTCTGAAAAACATCGTCCCTTATGTTTTCCTAAAGGCATGTATTTCATTTTAATAGGCTTAGCTAAAACTTGTTTTAATTGTTCTAGGGTTCGGAAACGTTTACAGAGATGTTTAAAAATATTAATATTGATTTCTACATCTTTTCTTGCACGATGATTGCCATCATAGGGAACATTGAAATGCACTGCTAGAGACTCTAAAGAATTGTTAGGGCTGTCTCCATATTCTTTTGCCAACCGGAGTGTATCAATAATGGTATATTTAGATAGAAAAGTCTCCCCGATTCTTTCCATTTCTTGAGAAAGAACCTGTAAATCAAAGCCTACACTGTGTCCTACAATGTAGTCGCCTTCTTTAAAAAATGCTTTAATTTGAGGAAAGATCTCAGCAAGTTTAGGCTGGTCTTTCAACATAGCATTAGAAATATGGTGTACTCTCTCTGATTCCGCCGACACAACACGTTCGGGATTAATTAAAAATTCTATTGAACTAATTATGCTGTCGAAAGTGAAGCGAACTGCAGCAATTTCAATAATACGATCCTTTTTTACATCTAGACCTGTCATTTCACAATCTAGGCAAGTAAAAACCGTATCTTTTAATAAAGTCATAATTTTCTTCTACTTCCTCTATATTTGTTTTGACTCCCCTCTATTTACTGGAGAGGGATTTTTATTATGGTTAATATTTTTATTGAATTTCCTATGCGATTTTTTGCCAACGGATATGTTTTTCCTTTGCAAATAGGTGGTGAGCCTATTCGAAATAAGTTGTGCTATTATTATAATCCTATGCCTCATTCTAGGATGTTGGCATATGACGATATTGCTGAGAATAATAGTTGAGGCCCCTTTATAGTAATTTCTCTTTCAAAGCTTGGCAACACTGTGATGTAGATGTTTATTACTTCACGAAATTGCGGTACAGGAATCCGATCAGCCCACTCAATACACAAGACATCGTTTTCTTCTGTGTCTTGGAAAATATAGCCCTGATTTTCCTTATCAATCCGATAAAGATCGTAGTGAAAGAACCTTCGCGACTGGTTACCATAAACATGTAGCATAGAGAACGAAGGACTAGCGACTTCTTCTGCAACAGCATCTCCAAGATACCCAGAGACCACACCACGCACAAACTCTGTCTTACCTGCTCCATAATCACCAAATAGAAGCAAAACAACTCCTGGGGAAAGAACCTCTCCTAATAGAGCTCCTAATAACACAGTATCTTGAGAAGAATGGCTTATTCGTCTGTATCTACCCATTGACTAATATACACATGAAAAGCTGTATCGTCTGCTAAAGTTTCTATAAATGCTGCAATTTTATCTTCCACTAATGCATCCTGCAACAGAGAAAGGAAAGAACTTTCTAATTGAAATTTAGTTTGATTCTGTACTTCTTCCAAAGTCATAGGTCGCAAATAGCCAGAGACAAAGTCCTCTAAAAGGGAGGGCAAGCTATGGAACAATTTACCTGTAATGGCTGAAGCAAAGACAGTTTTTATAATAGGTTCTTTTGGAGGGACCGCGTACTCTTTTATCACATTAGGATCTTCAGAAACAAGAAACCGCTTGATTCGCACTCCACCTTGCTTCTCCACATTTTGAGGGCATGAAGAGAGCCAGTCATAAATTGCGTCTTGAGGGTTAGCGTACACGTTGTCAGCGAATACTTTACCAGTAAATGGGCAAATATAAATACGCTTGGTATGCTCATTTACTTGAGGTTTCTCTGAGGAAATTCGAATTTCTGTTTCGCGCCAAACCTTTTTATCTTGTTCAAGAATACGCACTGCGTCTTCTGGAGTTTTAAAAATTATCTTGTCGCGAACAAAAACCACAGGACGAAGGCTTAAAACCTGTTCAAGATAAAAAAGATATGTTGCCAACAATTCCGGTTTTTTTTGTTTCCCCAAAAACTGCAAAAGTTTCTGCTTGACTGCTCCAGAAATATCCATGTCTATCCTTTCTCAGTTAATGACTTAACGTGTTCAAGCAAACCACTCATAAAAGGAATGCAACCGAGCACGAGTTGCCTTAGCCGAAGTTAAATCAGGAATATTATCAGAGCAGAGAATTATGTTGAACATAAAGGTCACAACAATGCGTATTGAAAAAAATGATGTCCTGTTCTTTGTTTTTTATTATCTATAGTCTACAATTTCATGAAATGCAGCTATGGCGAAATTGGTAGACGCGCTAGATTCAGGTTCTAGTGAGCTGATGCTCATGGAAGTTCAAGTCTTCTTAGCTGCAGGAAAATACCAGGGACAATAATTCGAGAAGGAAACTTATGGTAAAAATCATATCAAGTGAAAATTTTGACTCTTTTATTGCATCGGGACTTGTTCTCGTTGATTTCTTTGCAGAATGGTGTGGTCCCTGTCGGATGCTCACCCCTGTATTAGAAAATCTTGCTATGGAACTTCCTCATATCACTATTGGGAAAATTAATATTGATGAGAACAGCGCCCCTGCAGAAAAGTATGAAGTAACCTCAATTCCTACTTTGATTCTTTTTAAGGATGGGAAAGAGGTAAATCGAGTAGTAGGTCTTAAAGATAAAGAATTTCTAACGAAACTTATTAATAGCCACGCTTAAAAGTCTACATTATTTTCCCACGACATACAGTCGTGGGTTTCCTAACATTGTAATTTCAATGAGTCTTGTCTTACTACTTCGTATAAAATAATCCCTACGCTAGTGGCCAAATTTAAAGAACGAATCCTAGGGTGCATAGGGATACGAAAGCAGTTCTTATAATATTTTTTTATAGTCTCTTCGGGCAATCCTTTAGATTCCGATCCGAAAACATATGTTCCCAAATAGGGCAATGCTGCCTCAGTATAAAGCGCGGATCCCTTTGTAGAAAGGCAAAAAATATAATCTTCGGGGATATCTTTTAGAGCTTCTTCTAGAGAATCGACTACTGTTAATTGGACTTTTCCCCAGTAGTCCATTCCTGCACGCTTTACGAATTTATCAAGTAAAGAAAAACCGAGGGGCCGAACCAAAACAAGTTCAGCGCCTAGGGCTACGCAAGTTCTGCCGATATTCCCAGTATTTTGTGGAATATCGGGACAGTAAAGAACTACCCTCATTCACCTTGAGTTCCTTCTTGCACAACAGCAGCAACTTCATCTGCTGAAGCCTGAACTAAACTAATTTCAAAAATCAACAAAGAATTTGGAGGTAATTGTCCTGCAGTTCCATAAGCAAGATCAGGATGAATGTAAAGTACTCGAGTTTCTCCTTCTTTCATGCCTTGCATACCTAAAGCAAAGCCAGGAATTGTCTGATTTAAAGGAAGCAGTATAGGCTCGTTGTTTCCTTCCGAACTACTAAATACTTGGCCATTGATGAATGAACCCTTATAGTGAAGTAAAGCTGCAGGTTTTCCAGAAAGAACTTTGCCTACACCTTCCTTAATAATTTTGTATTGCAATTTATTGGGTTGAACCTCAACAACGCCCTCATTCTTACTGTTTTCTTTTAAAAATTTTTCCGCTAGTGAAAGATTTTCTTTTGATTTTTTTTCAAAAATTAACTTTTGCACTTCTGTCATTTTTTCTTCATACTCTACTTCTGTTAAAGGAGCACTCTTACAAATTAATTCTGCCTGTAATCCCTTTGCGACTTCTGCAATATCAAAAAAAACATCTTCTGACTTACGCAATTGCCTAGCTAATAAATGACCAAATGTTCTTGATAATTTCTGATTATCAGACAATTCCATTTCCTGACTCTCTTTATGTTCCACTTGAGGTTCTTCATTCTTGTCTTTGTCATTGGAACGTACATCACAAGAAACGATAGAGAATGCCACAGCTAATGTTGCCAAAACTAAATTCCACCGTCTGTTCATCTTTCTTCTCCTATCTTTGATCGTAAAGCAATGCTGTATTGCTATATACCCGAAGTGACTATAAATTATATCAAAAAGCTACCTTAATACTTAGTTCTTTTAATTGCGAAGACATAATTTCTGAAGGAGCATCCATCATAAGATCTGCCGCCCTTTGTGTTTTAGGGAACGCAATTACTTCACGGATACTCTCTGCAGCGGTTAAGACCATAATCAGACGATCTAATCCTAGGGCAATTCCTAAATGCGGAGGAGTTCCAAAACTTAAAGCCTCTATGAAAAATCCAAATTTTTCCTGAATGCTTTTAGGATCCATTTTTAAAATTGTAAAGATTTTACTTTGCAATTCTGGACTATGAATCCTTTGCGATCCTGATGCAATTTCATATCCATTGAGGACTAAATCATAACTTGAGGATCGTACTGCTAAAGGATCGGTCTCTAGCAAAAGAATATCCTCTTCCAGAGGAGCTGTAAACGGATGATGTTCCGCCACAAAATTGCCATTATCTAAAGAAAAAAGAGGGAAATCTGTGATCCAAACAAAACTAAATTGATCATCACTATACAATTTGCGTTCTTTGGCAATCAACCTACGTAAATGATCTAAAGATTGGTTAGCAACTGATTCAGGAGCTGCTATCAAGAGCAAAATATCCTGGTCTTGAGCTTCGAAATAAGCAAACATTTCATTAAAAACTTCTTCTGCCATAAATTTAGCAATATTTGAAGCTACTTGTCCTTCCTGTTTTTTAATCCAGACCAGGCCCATAGCACCATAACGTTTTATGAATTCAGTATAACCATCAAGTTGTTTACGAGACATATTTGCCCCACCAGGAACACAAAAACCTTTCACAATGCCTCCTTGAGCCAACTGATCTAGGAAAATAGAAAACGACGATTGCTCTGCATATTGTCGACAATCTCTCAGTTTAAGATCAAATCTTAGGTCTGGTTTATCTGTGCCATAGGCATCTTTAGCTTCTTGATAAGTCATTCTAGCTAAAGGCAATGAGATATTTATGCCCTGTGTAGCAAACAATGTAGAGACTAATTTTTCTATAATAGGGAATAGGTCCTCAGAATTCCCAAAGCTCATTTCAATATCTATTTGGGAAAACTCAGGCTGACGGTCTGCTCGCAAATCTTCATCTCTAAAACAAGTCGCTATTTGGAAATAACGATCTAACCCCCCAACCATTAGAAGTTGCTTGAAAAGCTGTGGAGACTGGGGTAGAGCGTAAAATTTTCCAGGGTAAATTCTAGATGGCACAAGATAATCTCTAGCCCCTTCAGGGGTCGACTTGCCCAATATAGGAGTCACAACTTCGATGAATCCTTCTGCATCCATATAATTACGACAGGCAAGCATCACCTCATGACGACAAATCAATTTCTTAAGAATATCTCCACGACGCATATCTAGATAGCGATACTCTAAACGCAATTCTTCATTAACATTAATGTGATCATCCGAAATAGAGAAAGGCAAATTTTGAGATTTAGACAATACCTCAAAGCTTTCAACTTCAACCTCGATGTTTCCTGTGGCTAAATTAGGATTTTCCATACCCGGAAGACGGGCACATACTTTTCCACATATAGAAAGAACCCATTCAGCACGCACTACGTCTAAATGTTGGTGTAATCCTGGCTGTTCATCTTCGCGACACACAATCTGCGTAATTCCAAAACGATCTCGTAAATCTATAAAGACAACACCTCCATGATTACGATAACGATGCACCCACCCTGACAACTGAACATTCGAGCCTAGATGACTCGTTGTCAATTCATTACAATGATGCGTTCTGTATTTCATATAACAACCTTTGCTCTATCTCTTCTTTTGACCCAGAGAATTCTTGACGCAAAAACATATTTTTAACAACTAATTGCTGAGAAATTAATTCCTGTTCACCAACTAAGCAAACAAAAGAAACTTGTTCGGCACTTGCTATTTTTAAAGCTACTTTTATTTTTTTATGAGACCAGTCTATTTCTGTAGGAATTCCTAGCTGTCGTAAATGATGAGACCATTCCAAACAGAATTGATCAGCATCTGGCTGCATGGGAATTAAGCGTAATTTATGAGGAAATCGTGCCTCAATACGCTTTTGAGCTAATAATGTTTGGATCACTCTTTCTAGACCAATACCAAATCCACATGCAGGAAGAGCATGACCTCCAAAAGCTGATATCAAACCATCATAACGGCCTCCACCTCCTAAAGCATAAGCATGGCCTTCAAAAGTAGTATTTGCTTCAAAAACTAAGTCAGAATAATAGTCTAGGCCGCGCACTAAACGAGGATTAATAACATAGGGTATTTCTAAAATTCTCAGGGCATCTAAAATTTCATTAAAATACCTTAGGTCCTCGTCAGAAACATAGTCTAAAATTGGAGGCGCCTTACGAATAATTTCCTGATCCTCAGGTTCCTTTGAATCTAAAATACGCAAAACATTGGTTAAAAATCTTTCCTGGCTTAATGCTGACAACTCATTGATAGACTCTTTTAAATACGCGCGTAGAACCTTGTCGTATCGAAATCTTGTTTCGCTACCACCTAAAAAATTGAGCTGGATTTGCATATATTGGAGACCGACACGATTGTAGAAATCCCAGAACAAAGCGAGGATCTCGGCATCTCTTAGGGGATGACGGACACCAATAGCTTCAACACCAAATTGATGGTGTTGACGATACCTACCTGCTTGCTGACGTTCGTAGCGAAACATAGGAAGAACATAATAAAACTTATTATCACTACGATGAGAAGATCCGTGCTCCAGAAAAGAACGAACAACAGCAGCTGTTCCTTCAGGTCGCAGGGTCATAGAACGACCTTTTCTATCTAAAAAAGAATACACTTCTTTCTTAACAACGTCGCTCTCTTCTCCAACATGTAAAAATACTTCTGATTTTTCGAAAACAGGAGTACGAATTTCAGAAAATCCATAAAGCATACATACTTGATGAATAACTTTCTCAACACTATGCCAAAACGAGGTATGTCGCCATAATTGCTTGGCATCCGAAAGATAAGGAAATATATCAAAAACCCCTTTAGGGAGAGTTCCAGTCACGTGATCTCTTCTCTCAAAATGATTACAATTCTTAAATGATGGAGTATTTAGAATTTAGTTAACGCCTCTCTTTGCCCAAGTCTAAACCTATTAGCGCTCAGACATAACTTTGCTTCTCCTTTAAGAAAGGTCATTTAGCATCGCTTTGATTATATGTTAGCTTATGGTTTTTGTAACGAAGTATTAGAAGAAAAATATGTAATCTGAATATTACAAATACATTCTTAAAATTCTTTATTAAGAAGTTTGCTTCAAAACTAAAACAGAAACATAGATCTTCTTATTTTTTCATTACAAAGGTTAAACCCATCCTTCATAGTGCACCAGGCAGTCTGGAGAAATAGGCTCTATAACTTCGTGCACTGGAAAAACATCTTGAAGAAAAAACAAACTACATTTTCCTTTAGACAGTTGTAAAGCGGCAGTATGCAGGTTGTGCTCCCCATTAAGATTACCCTCTATGGGGACGAGAAACACTCCTATCAAAGCGATCAACTTTTTCATCACGCGTACCCTCCAAAGTTAATCATCTCAGGATGAGACTTTCAAAGCTAATTTAGTAAAAATACGCTCTTCTAGTATTCCGCATTTAATTAAAAATAACCAAGTAAAATACACTATTAACGCATCTTTAGTCTCCCAGACTTACATGATTCCCTCCTTGTTTTTTCATTGCTCATGTGATAAAGTAAGCTTTTCTTCGCATTGCGCCTCAGTGAAAAAGCTTTTAAATGTGGAATTTTAAAGATGAACGTTTGGACTAAATTTTTCCAGCCTCCAAAGCATATTAAAGAAATCGAAGACCCAGAAGTGGTCAAAAAAAAATACAAGTACTGGCGTATTCGCATTTTCTATAGCATGTTTATCGGCTATATTTTTTATTACTTCACAAGAAAAAGTTTTACATTTGCGATGCCCACATTGATTGCTGACCTGGGATTCGATAAAGCGCAGTTAGGCATTATAGGCAGTACTTTATATTTTTCCTACGGTATTAGCAAATTTGTTAGTGGAGTCATGTCAGATCAATCAAATCCCAGGTATTTTATGGCCATAGGATTAATGATTACAGGTCTGACTAACATCTTATTTGGCATGTCGTCATCCATTGTATTATTCGCTCTTTGGTGGGGACTTAATGGATGGTTTCAAGGATGGGGTTGGCCTCCATGTGCTCGTTTATTAACACATTGGTATGCAAAATCAGAACGCGGCACTTGGTGGAGCGTTTGGAGCACCTCTCACAATATTGGAGGTGCATTGATTCCCATTTTAACAGGATTTATTATTGATTATAGTGGATGGCGAGGAGCAATGTATGTCCCAGGAATTCTTTGTATCGGAATGGGACTCGTTTTAATTAATCGCTTAAGAGACACACCCCAATCATTAGGCCTTCCTTCTATAGAAAAATACAGGCACAATGCTCATTATGAACAGGAAATTCAGGCTTCAACCGAAACCAGTCAAGAAGAGGAGCGCGAGCTATCAACTCGCGAAATTCTGTTTACCTATGTACTTACCAATCAATGGCTTTGGTTTTTAGCTGCAGCTTCATTTTTTATTTATATAGTACGTATGGCAGTGAATGATTGGAGTGCATTATTTCTCATTGAAACCAAACACTATGCTGCTGTGAAAGCCAATTTCTGTGTATCTCTATTTGAAATTGGCGGATTGTTTGGGATGCTAGTTGCTGGTTGGTTGTCTGATAAAATTTCTAAGGGCAATCGTGGCCCTATGAACGTTATTTTCTCTTTAGGATTACTTTTTGCCATTTTAGGTATGTGGTTTGGACGTAGTTATAATCAATGGTGGCTTGACGGGACTTTATTGTTTGTCATTGGCTTTTTCTTATATGGGCCTCAAATGATGATTGGATTAGCAGCAGCCGAACTGTCTCATAAAAAAGCTGCAGGTACTGCTAGCGGTTTTACTGGATGGTTTGCTTATTTCGGAGCTACTTTTGCAGGATATCCTTTAGGAAAAGTTACTGATGTTTGGGGGTGGAAAGGCTTTTTCATTGCTCTTTTAGTCTGTGCCTCTATAGCTTTAGTACTTTTCTTACCAACTTGGAACGCTACGGAGAAAAACATTCGTAGTAAAGCTTAGCTCTTCTTGAGGTGTTTTTTTGACCTGGGTACCTCTCCATTGTCACTCTCAATATTCTATTCTTGATGCAACGAGTTCTATTAAGGATTTTGTTGCTAGAGGAGAGGAATTACAAATTCCAGCCCTAGCTCTAACAGACCATGGGAATCTTTATGGAGCTATTGATTTTTATAAAGAATGCAATCAAAAAGGTATTAAGCCAATCATTGGCTGTGAGTGCTATATTGCTCCAGGGTCTCGTTTCGATAAGAAAAAAGAGAAACGGCGTCGCGCAGCACATCATATAATCTTATTGTGTAAAAATGAACAAGGTTACCGTAATCTTTGTGTATTAACCTCCAGAGCATTTACAGAAGGCTTTTATTACTTTCCACGCATAGATAAGGATCTTTTGAGCCAATATTCTGAAGGATTAATTTGTTTATCTGGTTGTTTATCTAGCTCTGTATCAGAAGCTGCTTTAAAGTCTGAGGAAGATCTTATTCTTGAATTAGAATGGTTTCAAAACCTATTCAAAGATGATTACTTCACAGAAGTACAATTCCATAAAATGTCTGAAGACAAAGTTGCGAGCTTTGGAGAAGAGTGGTTAAAACAAGAGTATTACTCTTTAATTGAAAAGCAAGCCAAAATCAATACTGCAGTTTTAGCCGCAAGCACAAGTTTAGGTATTCCTACTGTAGCTACAAACGATATTCACTACATCAATCCAGAAGATTGGCAGGCTCACGAAATCCTTCTCAATATCCAATCTGGAGAAACTGTACGCATTGCAAAACAGAATACCCATATTCCTAATCCTAAAAGAAAAATCTATAGCAGTAGAGAATACTACTTTAAGTCTCCCTTACAAATGACAGAGTTATTCAAAGATACTCCTGAAGTTATTTCTAATACATTAGAAGTAGCTAGTCGATGTAATTTTACTTTTGATTTTTCTAAGAGACATTACCCAATTTATATTCCTGAGTCTTTAAAATCTCTGGATAACTATACTGAAGAAGACCGTTATCAAGCTTCTGCTGCCTTCTTAAGAGAACTTGTTGAAGACAGCCTACCTAAGAAATATTCTCCTGAGGTCCTCGCCCATATTGCTAAGAAGTTCTCAACTCGTAACCCTATAGACATTGTCAAAGAAAGAATGGAGATGGAGATGGCCGTCATCATTCCTAAAGGAATGTGTGATTATCTTCTAATTGTTTGGGACATCATTCATTGGGCTAAAGCAAATGGGATTCCCGTAGGTCCAGGAAGGGGTTCCGGAGCTGGATCCGTATTACTATTTTTGTTGGGGATCACAGAAATTGAGCCTATAAGATTTGATTTATTCTTTGAACGATTCATCAATCCAGAACGTTTATCCTATCCTGATATCGATATTGATATTTGTATGACAGGCCGAGAACGTGTGATTAATTATGCTATTGAACGTCATGGTAAAGACAATGTAGCTCAAATCATTACTTTTGGAACAATGAAAGCCAAAATGGCCGTTAAAGATGTTGGGAGAACTTTGGACATGGCTTTGTCTAAAGTGAATCATATTGCTAAACATATTCCAGATTTAAATACCACATTATCCAAAGCTTTGGAAACTGATCCTGACCTTTATCAGCTCTATATTAATGACTCAGAATGTACACAAGTTATTGACATGGCTCTTTGTTTAGAAGGGTCAATACGCAATACAGGTGTGCATGCTGCTGGCGTGATTATCTGTGGTGATCAGCTAACAAATCACATTCCTATTTGCATGTCTAAAGATTCAACCATGATCACAACGCAATATTCTATGAAACCAGTCGAGAGTGTTGGGATGCTTAAGGTTGATTTATTAGGATTAAAAACTTTGACAAGCATCAATATCGCGATGTCAGCAATTCAACACAAAACTGGACAATCGCTAACTATGGCTACCCTACCCTTGGACGACACAACTACATTCTCTCTTTTGCATCAAGGGAAAACCATGGGGATATTTCAAATGGAATCTAAGGGCATGCAAGAGCTTGCCAAAAATCTACGTCCTGACCTCTTTGAAGAGATCATTGCTATAGGTGCTTTGTATCGTCCAGGTCCTATGGATATGATTCCTTCTTTTATTAATCGCAAGCACGGCAAAGAGACTATAGAATATGACCATCCCCTCATGGAGTCAATTCTTCAAGAAACCTACGGAATTATGGTCTATCAAGAGCAAGTAATGCAAATTGCAGGTGCATTAGCGAGTTATTCTCTTGGTGAGGGTGACGTTTTACGGCGTGCTATGGGGAAGAAAGATGCCCGACAGATGGAGCAAGAACGAGAAAAATTTTGTAAACGTGCTTGCAACAATGGTATAGATCTAGATTTAGCGACCACCATTTTTGATAAAATGGAAAAGTTTGCTTCCTATGGATTTAACAAATCTCATGCTGCTGCTTATGGTTTGATTACCTATACCACAGCATATCTCAAAGCAAATTATCCTAAAGAATGGCTTGCGGCTTTGCTTACTTCTGACTCCGATGATATTGAGAAGGTAGGCAAATTAATTCGAGAAGCTCAGAGCATGGGTATTCCAATTCTTCCTCCTGATATCAATGTCTCGAGCAACCACTTTGTAGCGACTAATGAAGGGATACGCTTTGCTATGGGAGCCATCAAAGGTATTGGACGTGGTTTGATTGATAGTATTGTAGAAGAACGGGATCTTCATGGTCCTTATCAAAGCATCAGAGACTTTATTCAACGTTCTGACTTGAAGAAAGTGTCAAAAAAGAACATAGAGAGTTTAATCGATGCGGGTTGTTTTGATTGTTTCGAGGCTAACCGAGATTTGACTTTAGCATCTGTAGAGCCCCTGTATGAAGCTATTTCTAAAGAGAAGAAGGAGGCTGCCTCTGGAGTAATGACTTTCTTTGCTTTAGGAACTATGCATGACAAACATGAAATACCACTCTCTCTGCCTAAAGACATTATTCCCCGTTCTAAAAAGGAAATTTTAAAAAAAGAAAAAGAACTACTAGGAATTTATCTTACTGAGCATCCTATGGATGCTGTTCGAAACTACTTTTCACATCTGTCTGTGGTTCTTGCGGGAGAATTTGAAAATTTATCTCACGGCTCTGTAATCCGAACAGTTTTTATCATTGATAAGGTAACGACTAAGGTTTCATCAAAAGCCCAGAAAAAATTTGCTGTTCTGCGTGTTAATGATGGCATAGACTCTTATGAACTGCCTATCTGGCCCGATATGTATGAGGAACAACAAGAGCTATTAGAGGAAGACCGCCTAATTTATGCTATTATCGTTTTAGATAAACGTAATGATTCCTTACGTTTTTCTTGTCGTTGGATGAGAGATCTGTCAGTCGTTAACGAAAATATTATTTATGAATGCGATCAAGCTTTTGACAAAATAAAAACTCAGGTACAAAAAATGTCTTTTTCAACACCAGGTTTTGTGAGGGAGAATAAAATTAAAGTGGGCAAGCCTAATGAGAGCTCACAAATGCCAACTTCAACACCTCTAACCCTATCTTTAGATCTTAATGAACTTCGCCATAGTCACTTATGTATCTTAAAAGAGATTATTCAAAGGCATCCTGGATCACGGGCATTATTATTAATTTTTACTCAAAACAATGAAAAAATAGCCTCTGTTTTTCCTGATGATGCGTATTTTGTCTCCGAAAATATTGAGTCACTTCAAAAAGAACTAACAACCGCAGACCTTCCCATACAGCTGATTACTGTTTGACGCTCTCCAGTAAAGCCTTAGAGAATTCTTTAAAAATTTATTTCTCTATAACAAAAGTACCTATTAGTTGAATAAGAGAGTTTGCTTATATATCCTGGAAAGGTTTCCCAGTTACAGCATTAATATATTCTACGCGGATGCTTTTATCTGCAGAAATTAGAGATACTTTGTAGACCGGGACATATACTGTTGAGCTACGTACAATTAAAAAGTTATCCCCAAAAATCATTTTTACTAGATGACGGACACGATCTTCAGAATATTGCGCCGGGAAAATTACGGAATTCCTTGGTTTTTGAAACCATACAGGACTACTATTTAATATTGTTGTACAGCCTCGAATTGGCTGGAGCTGTTGGAAATGGGTCCCTATTTGATTACCAGAAGCAAAGATTAATTTTTTCTTTTGACACTCTCTAATTACTCTATCTGCTCTTATATTTCTCAGAGCCAAAGCTTGTGCTAATGATTCTCTAGATGTTGCTCCTCCTAAAGTCGCTAGCGTTTGTATAACACACATATCTTGTTTGCCTGCGTGAAGAAGCAAGCATTCTCGGAATCCTTTAGAACATGCCCAAGTTCCTGTGTGTAATACCATTTCACCATTCACTAAACTCCATAGAATTTCTCCTTCCTGACTGATAATATGTTTTTTACCTGGCTCTTCTTTAGAGAAGCGTACATGCATAAGAGTATGGGGAATGAATGCTAGCTCTACAAAAGACTTACCATCGCGATGTTCTGGGAACAATGCCAATGCCTGTTCTGGAGAGATGTGACGCTCAAAAACCTGTAGTTTTTCAAATCCCGAAATTTTACGTACAAAATGACAGCTCTTAGAAAATACTGCTGAGCTATGATCAGCAGCAAGTTGCATAATTTTTTGTGCACAGGGAACGCGATCCCATAAAAAAACACCAAAAAACAGAGAAGCGGCAAAAGCACAAAAATATAAAATTAACTTCTTCATAAATTACCTTTTTTATATTTTACACAATAAAAAAATGTTTTATCAAATAAAAAAATCAACAAACTATAAACAAAACAAAAACAACGCATTTGACAAATTCTGTTTTTCTTTTTTATGATGACATTTTGTTGTTGTAAGCCCCCATCTAATTATGAAATTTCTATTATACCTTCCACTCCTTCTTGTTCTGACCTCTTTTGGGTGCGATGCAAAACCTGTTTCTTTTGAGCCTTTTTTAGGCAAACTCTCAACCCAACGTTTTGAGCCTAGGCACTCCCCAGAAGAATATTTTGCTCAAGGTCAAGCACTCCTAAAAAAAGGAAATCTTAGGAAAGCCTTAATATGTTTCGGAATTATTGTGCACCACTTTCCTCAAAACGCCTTATGTAGTCATGCACAGTATCTTTTAGGAGTCTGTTATTTCAAGCAAGACCACCCAGATTTAGCAGACAAAGCATTTTCAGCATATTTACAACGTTCTGATGCAGAGTATTCTGAAGAGCTTTTTCAGATGAAATATATGATTGCAGAGAGATTTGCTCACGGGAAGCGCAAACGTCTTTTCCTATTAGAGGGATTCCCAAAAATAGAAAATGCTGATGAAGATGCCCTAAGGATTTATGATGAGATTCTTTCTGCATTCCCTAGCAAAGACTTAGGAGCACAAGCCCTTTACAGTAAAGCTGATCTACTTATTATAAAAAAAGATTTTACTGAGGCAATCAAGACATTGAAAAAGCTAACTTTGCAATTTCCTCTACATGTTTTGTCTTCTGAAGCTTTTGTACGTTTATCAGAAATTTATTTACAGCAAGCTAAAAAAGAACCTCATAATATTCAATATCTTCATTTCGCTAAGCTTAATGAAGAAACAATGAAAAAACAACACCCCAACCACCCATTAAATGAAATTGTTTCGGCTAATGTTGAGACCATGCGCGAGCACTATGCTAGAGGTCTATATACTATAGGCCGTTTCTATGAGAAAAAGAAAAAAGGAGAGGCGGCGAGCATCTACTATCGCACGGCGATTACAAATTATCCAAGTACTCTCCTAGTAGCTAAATGTCAAAAGCGTCTAGATAGAATATCAAAGCATACTTCCTAAAAGCAAAGTCAGTATGAGATTATTTTCTTTAGGCACGATGTATCTCTTTTGTTCTTTAGCACTTTCATCATGCTGTGGTTATTCTATTCTAACCTCCCCCCACAAATTATCTTCTTTAGGGCAATCTCTATCCCATGCAGGAATCTTCATTGCTCCTATAAAGGAAGATCACCATGGTCAGTTAACTTCCGCGCTAATTTATGAGTTCAGTAAGCGTTCATTACCTATTTCTGGAAGAAATTCTTGTGCAGGCTATACTCTGAAAATAGAACTTGTGAATCCTATTGACGAGAATATAGGTTTTACGTATGCGCCAAATAAACCTGGAGATAAGACTCAGAGACATTTTATTGTCTCTAATGAAGGTAGACTGTCACTATCCGCAAAAATACAGCTTATCAATAACCACACAGGAGAAGTCCTTTTAGATCAGTGTGTTTCTCGAGAATCTGTGGATTTTGATTTTGAGCCCGACTTAGGCATAACAAACACTCATGAGTTTGCTTTAGGTCAACTTGAAATGCACAATGAAGCTATAAAAAGTGCTCGCCGTATATTATCTGTACGCCTAGCTGAGATGATTGTTCAACAGGTATACTATGATCTCTTTTGAAGGAGAAACTGTTTTCCCTGCAGTACTTAGCGAACTTCATAGCATGCTAGACCTAATTAAACGTGCAGGTAAACAATCTAAGTTTCCTCAAGAGAAGTTATTAAAGCTCGAACTCGCCTGTGAGGAGCTTCTAGTTAATATTATTTCCTATGCTTATCAGGGCGAAAATTCCCCAGGGATCATTAAGATTGCCTGTAAAGCTCGTCAAGATGATTTAGAGGTTGTGATTAAAGACCACGGCCCCTCATTCAATCCTCTTACTGTGAGAGTAAATATCCAGGAAGACCTTCCGCTAGAGCAACGAAAGCTAGGAGGCCTAGGCATTTTTCTTGCTAAAAGTTCTGTTGATGAGTTTCTTTATACTCGTGAGAATGATTGCAACATTGTCCATTTAAAAATACATAATAACGCATCTTATTAAAGATCTTTATTAAATCGGAATGAGCGTAGAGCATCTTCAGTATCTTTAATTTCTTTAAGATATAACTGTAGAGCTTCAAGAATAAGCGTAGATTGATTGTACTGTCCACAAGCTTCGAATGCGATTTCTGGAGCATATTTTCCTTTTTCCTGGGACACAGCAATATAACCACGGGTTACAGCTTCTCCTTCGACCAGCTCAGGAACGAGCCAAATAGCAAAATCAGAGTTAAATAATGTGAGTTTATCTTTAGATTCTGCAATAATAAAATCATTCTCAGACTGACTATAGAGAAAGTTGGTACTAGCATCAGTACAATGAGGACGAGAAAGTATTTCAGCGATATTTAAGTATCCTTCAGGGAAGGATGTTCCCCTATTAAGTATTGACTGACGATAAAACTCCTCGAAAAAATCCAAACTCATAGTATATTTCCTCTGATTTATGGTAATTCTTTATTTTCAGAGCCGTCAAGTTCTTTCTATCTACCTTAATTTCCTAGCAACATAAGTAATAAACAATCAATAGTCCGTATATGAAACTCCCTTTTTTTAAGTATCGATATATTATCTTGTACGGGTTGCTTTCCGTATTACCTTTACATGCAGAGCTCTCTTTCCCAGAGGTACGTGGAACTACTGCTGCTGTTGTCCATGCCGAATCTGGAAAAATATTCTATAATAAAGAGATAGATACTGTGATTTATCCTGCTAGCATGACTAAAATTGCTACTGCACTATTTATCCTCAAGCGCTATCCCGAAGTGTTAGATAATCTAGTTAGAGTAAAACAAGATGCAACCGCTTCTATTACCCCCCAAGCAAAAAAACAATCGGGATACCGTAGTCCTCCTCACTGGTTAGAAACTGATGGGTCCACAATCCAACTCCAAGTGAGAGAAGAACTCCTAGGCTGGGACTTGTTCAATGCCTTGCTAATTTGTTCTGCGAACGATGCTGCTAATGTCTTAGCAATGGCGTGTTGTAATTCTGTAAACAACTTTATGAACCAGCTCAATCTCTTCCTAAAAGAAGAAATTGGCTGTATTAATACTCATTTTAATAATCCTCACGGCCTACATCATCCTAACCACTATACTACAGCTCGAGATCTTGTTAGCATTATGCGCTCTGCTTTAAAAGAGCCTAAATTTCGAGAAG
Source organism: Chlamydia serpentis (assembly GCF_900239945.1). Classification (NCBI taxonomy): domain Bacteria; kingdom Pseudomonadati; phylum Chlamydiota; class Chlamydiia; order Chlamydiales; family Chlamydiaceae; genus Chlamydia; species Chlamydia serpentis. The sequence goes on from NZ_LT993738.1 coordinate 724,274, forward strand.
TCATTTCCACAACAAGTTATAAGATAGCTCCTACAAATCTTCATAACGAACGCATACTCTCTCCTACTAACAAATTGATTATTCCTGGTTGCAACTATTACTATCCTCCAGCTTTAGGGGGGAAAACAGGCACTACCAAGACTGCAGGGAAAAATCTAATCATGGCAGCTGAAAAAAACAACCGCTTAGTCGTAGCTATTGCTACCGGATACTCGGGACCTGTTGGTGATCTTTATCAAGATATAATAGGTCTGTGTGAAACTGTGTTTAACGAACCCTTGTTGAGAAAAGAGCTAGTGGCTCCTTCTGAGAACCTACAGCTGGAAATTACTAACTTAGGGAAGCTTTCCTGTCCTCTTCCAGAAGGAGTATATTATAACTTCTATGATTCTGAAGACCAAGAACCTTTCTCCGTATCTTTCATCGCTCATGTGCATACATTTCCTATTGAGAAGGGTAGTCTGCTTGGAGATTGGGTTTTTTATGATCGTGAAGGTAACAAACTCTCTTCCCAGCCTTTCTATGCACCTTGTCGGCTAGAACGCATTGCTAAACCTTGGCAAATCTACGTTAAGAATATAATGAAATCCCATAGAACCTATGTTTGTGTAGCTATGCTTATAATTTATTTTCGATATCGTAAGCACCGTAAACGTAGGTTCCTAAAATATTATTCTAAAATCTAACTCTTTCTTTTAAGTTATAGAAAAACAACAATTTATGTACACTCGGACATATTGTTAAAGAAAATCAGACTCTCATGCGCACACTATTCTGTTGTTTATTTGTCTTAATTTTTACTTCTTCAAGCTATACACAGGAACTGTCTCCCAAAAAAAACAATTTGATGTCATATCTATTTTCTTTAAGTTCTTGGGAAAAATCTACAAATTCAAAAGCATATCATTATTTTTTAAGAGAAGTATCTTCAGCGTTAAAGCGAGAAGAAATTTGGAATAATCCCCACCATCTCATATTTATTTTAATGCAGTTTCAACAGTTCTCTGGAGAACAAGATCGTTTTGGGAGTTTCTTAGAAACAATCATACGTGATCGAGTTTCTTTTTTATTCTTAAAAGAACACGCTACCCTTCTAAAATAGGTAGTTATAAAATTTATAAAGTCTTGAATTTTAAAATCAGAAATTCCTACCTTACTGTAGCTTTAACTAATAGGTCGGCTTGAATCTTGTGGTCTTAGAAAACGATTAACTCTATATTTTTTGAAAATGGGAGGCGTAGAAACCATCTCCTTTTCCTACCTCTAAAGGGAGGACTTTTCTTCGAACCTCTTTCCAACCCAAAGCATGCATGTGAGCCACGTGTGCTTCATTTTCCATTTTTAAAAGAGAACATGTGATGTAGACCAGACGTCCTCGAGGGCCAACATAGGAACTGGCTTGCTTTAAAAGATTTTTTTGCGCCCGCACATAATTCAACAATAATTTTTTCGAAAACTGCCATTTATGTTCAGGATGACGTCGGTATATCCCAGTACCTGAACAAGGAGCATCTACAACTACTACAGAAAAAGATCCTAAACGGAGCTCATCTGCTAAAGAAAAATTCCTAGCTCCTGCTCGTAATAAGCGATGTTTTGCATTCTGCAAAACCGATTTACGACTGTCATTAATGACTACGTGCTTTGCTTTCTGGGCAAAGATGAGGCTTTTACCTCCCGCTCCTGCACAAAAGTCCAAGACAATGTCTTTCTCTGTTAAACAAATATCCTGAGCAATCCTTTGTGAATTTTCATCCTGGATTTCAAAAAATCCCCGACGAAAGGCATCTGTAGACTGGAGGGGGTATCGTTTTGCAAAATGAAGTGACTCAGGAATATCGCCAGGACAACTTGGATATTCTAATATCTCTTGTAGTTCTCTTAGAGAAATTTTATCTGTATTTACACGGATAGTGATCGGTGCTTCTGTTAACCAAGTCTTAGCGATGAGTTCTGCTTGCTTCTCTCCATAATCTTGGATTAAAAAATCAGCAAGATCATCAGATATAGAGTAACGCACAGGCCAAGGAAGATCAGTATAACTACCTAAATTTTGTAAAACCTCTTCCTCTACCTTACTAACCAGCGTTTCTGGAGAAATTTGTTCTCCTGAATTAAGGATCAAAGCTTCAAGCAAACGACGGTGACGCAAAATATTAAAAATAATGTTCTGAATCCACTGACGATCTTTTGAACCTAAAGAACGGTTTTGTTTAAAGTAATAGGAAACTCTATCTGCTTCTGAAATCGCAGAAGTATGTAGCTGTTTCAACAACTGATAAGCGTGATGCTGACGAAAAGGAACCATAATGTTTGATAGTATACCCTGTCAGAGGCTATTTTGCTCAGAAAAATATCCTGGCTACAAAATAAAATTATTTATTATGGGCAACGCTGCCACAATCTCCAAAACTGTCTCCAGAAAGAAGGCTGAGGGTTATAGTACTCAGTGGCTTTTTGTAAAGCTTTCCTCACATCCTTGTCATAATCTAATAACCATCGCATAAGTAGTGTTTTGATCATTTTATTCCATAGAGTAGGGTCCTGGTCCCGAATACCATAAATAGTTCCTACTTCCTCGGGAGTTGTACTTTGTTCAGATTTAGATAAGTACAATATTTTTTCTGCAATGACTTTTCGTAATACTTCTGCAAGAAATTCTAAGGCTAATTGAGAGTCTTGAGGGGAGGTTATTGCTACCTCCTGCCACAGCCCTAAAAAAGTTTTACCATCTGATGTTAGAGGTTGATTCCCAATGAGAGAGTCTGCCAATGTATCAGATAGGGAATCGGAGATTATACCTATAATAATTGTTTGAAAATCCTCGGGACTTAAAAAAAATAGTTGAATAAGTTCGCTTAATAGTAGATGGCTCTTTACTGATAACGTGATCAAAGGCTTGGCTTTGTCTTCTACAAACTGGTTTATAAGCTCAAGACTTAAAGGAAGATAGGATGTATGTCCTTCAAGTAGAGTAGTCAAAGCTTCTAACATCATCTGTAAAGAAGTCTCTGCTATCAAACTCCCTCTGACTTTTTCTGTCAGAGGGATCTGATCTTCTGCGATTCTTACTTCATAAGTGAAATCTTCCCAAGATGAAAAATTACTTTTCCCTTTGGAAAACACCTGGTTTGCGGCTCGGGTGATTTTATCTAAAGGACGTTTTGACTCAAAAAGAATCAAAGACTTCAACATATAGAGTTTATCAACAACTGCTTTTTTAGTTACATATATGGAAGGAAAGAACCACCGATAGAACCAACCTGTTGCTGCTTGTTCTTCATGCAACCGTAGTTCGATAATAGCTAAAAGCCGACTCGATATAGAATAAGAAATTGCTAAATAAGAAAACAGCTCGTGAATTACCTGGCGAATTGTAGTCAAACTAACATCATAGTTTGGAGGTAAAGGATCATTAACAGACCATGCGTCTAGAAGAAGTCGTTTTTTGTCATAGGCTAATATGCGCGTACTATCTCTAATTGCGAGTTCAAGTACTCGTAAATAATATCCTATGGAAAATTGAAAATCTAATATCATACAAAACTGTACCTAGCGCTTTTCTCTGATGTATTCTCCAGAAAGAAATATTATTGCATTATATTTGTTTCCTAAAATCAGAGATCCACCTTTAGCAATGACAGCTTTACATATTAACTCGCGGTAAATCACACTTTAGGTTCTATTGAAATTAAACGCTCACTACAAAAAAATTGGCAGATTACATAGTTTAATTTTTTTTGATATTCCAAAGGACGTAAATGATAGTCTTCCTCTAGAATCGCGAGATTAACTTCTAGGATAGCTAAAACAACATCGTAATTTACCTCTGCAGAGTGTTCTTCTGCCCATGTCATTAAAAAATCACCTAGCTCTTTACTACGATCTTGACGCACTAGATAGAGTATATCTTTCATGATAAGCGCTTCATTCTTACCTTTATCAGCAAAAGCATCGATCTGTGTTGCACACGCGATCATCTGAGCATAATTACAGCTAAGATCGTATGATTCCAGATTGTGAACTGCACTTAGACATTGTCCTCCACCTAAGTAAGGAGAACTGATAATTTTAGTAATCCCCCGAACATTAGCTAGCCCATCAATACGTTTATCTGAATATAATAGTTCTGAAAGTCTTTTAGAAATCTCTTCTACTGTAGTTGTAGCTTCTAAAGACAAGGCATTATAGATTCCCTTCTCTTCAATTATTTCTAAAGGCAACCCTTCTGCAACTGCGTCTATAGCGACCCATTTGTAGCAAGAGCGCAAAATTAAAGCAAAGGCAACTGCAGCTTCTGGACTTATAGGATCTGTACCACAGAGATCCAAAGGAGCCTCTGACTCTTCCTGGAGCACAATAGAAAACAGCCTTAGAAACACATGATAAAAAAAGCTACGACATGAAGCTAGTGCACTTTCTAAAGGATGAAAGTAAGGAGGGTCTGAAGTTTCTTTAGGAAGACGCGTAGCTTGCAGAAGTTCTCGAGACGTATGACCTAGAGAATCTGATGTTGACTCGGGATGGTTTGCAGTCTTAGTATTTTTCCAAAGCTGTGATACTACCTTACGGATACGCGCAAGCATAGTTGTTAATAAATTCCCATGCGCTTCATATTCAACTTTATCAATAAGATCGCTATTGAGATCGCTATTTGTTCCCTCTGATGGAGTTGCTTCCGGAATCCCCGTATCCGCTATTGTTTCTATAACTTGGATAGCACTTTCAGATACTCGATCCTCTACATCCGAATCTCCTTCTTCTGGAACACCTTCTTCTAGAGGATCTGATATTGTATTACGGTCACCATCATCACCAGATATAGGTGTTCCCATTAACTACTCCACATAAAGCCACGTCTTCCTAATCAAAAAGATCACTAACTAGGACCGTCATTGTATTTGCCCATGTTGAGGTTGACAAGCCTCGCATAGTGTTAAGTAATGCTCCAGATTCATTTGACATTCGCACTACATCCCGAGTTCTCGTCTGCCCTGCATTTTCTGCACGCACTGCATTAGACTGTGAATTCACAGCTGCCATGACATCTTGTGTTAAACTTAACCACACCCTAGGCATTTCTTGAGAATAATTTCTACGCACTCGATCCAAAGCATTTCCTAAAGCAGAGATCTCATTTTCGATATTGACCTCACTATCCCCGTCCATATCAAAATCTTGAACCCTAGTTCGTAAAAAATTCGTAATAGATTCACTTGAATCTAATGTAGGTCCTTCTAAAGCTAGAACAGTGACTACCTGCAGCAGTAGACCATCGGACTCTGTACCTGGCACAGGATTTAATTGATTCTTTAATCCTTCCCTAACTACCTTATTTCCAACCTCTTTAGCCATAATTACTGCTGATGGGACCGCTCCTGAGCGCGATGTCCCTGTTATTAAATTAGCTTGTTCCTCACTTACTTGTTTCAGCTGACCTTGTACAACACGATAACCATGTAATAGGTAACTCGTATTAGAACTTTCCTCCCAAGCACTCCATTTTGACTGTAGTTCTCGAGATATATTGTTGAGTTGCTGTTTAGCTTCAGACTGATTTGTAGCTATTTCCTTTAAGCCTGCCTCTAATTGATCTAAATTAGAAGACGGTTTCTGTTGATCTGCCCAGTGAACCCTCTGACCTGATCCAAAAGATCCCGGTTGCTTTAAAATCCCCTTAATGGGTTTAGGACCTGTTGTAGGTGGTGGAGGCGCTGCACGTTTAGGACGTGCCCCACTTGTCTGAGGAGGTTGAGGGGCAGGACCTTTACCATGAGTAGGTGATCCTGGACGAGTTCCTCCTGTTGTAGGAGGCGGAGGCGCTGCACGTTTAGGACGTGCCCCACTTGTCTGAGGAGGTTGAGGGGCAGGACCTTTACCATGAGTAGGTGATCCTGGACGAGTTCCTCCTGTTGTAGGAGGCGGAGGCGCTGGACGCGATGGACGTGGACGTCCAGGGAGTTCTGTAGCCTTCAAAGAAGAAGCTGTTGATGAGGACCCCTTCCCTATTCCAAAAAAATCCCTTACTGTCTTCCATAATTGTTGAGCCCTAGTTAACGGACCATACTGTGTAGTTGATGTAGATAACCTGTGAGTACCAAGATTTGCTTCAGTTTGCTGAGTATTAGTATTCTGGTCCTGAGTTCCTCCTACCCACATATCATCGGGCTTTTGTCCTGAAGGATTAATTGCCATCTCAATTTCTCTTTTTTATTTTTATTTTTATTTAACTAATTTTAAAAATAAAAAAATAATTAGACAAAAGCATTTTTAATTAATTAAAAAATTAATAATCATGTAAATAAACTACAAAATCTATTGATTAAAAGTATAAATTATTCATCCTAAATACGTTTACACCTCCAAAGCAATATGCTATCAAAACTAGATCCCTAAAATTTTATAATCTCAAGACAAGCTAGGAAAAAGTAGGCAATTCCATCTTAGCGTGGAAATGCCTATGTTGAATTACTTTTATTATTGGCAAAGAAACACTTAGTTATAGAATATAATTTTAATTACATCAGATAACATAATTCTCTAAGGTGTTTCAAAATCGCTCCTAGGAATCTCCTTTAGGAGGTTGAGGCGCTCGACCTTTGTTATGAGGTGGAGTCTTAGGAAGAACTCCCTGACCCGATTTAAAAGATGAAGAGGTTTGATGTGAATGATTAGCGTCTTCTTCATTAGGAGTCGGTGTTGGAACTCGCTTTCCTCTTGTGTATCCCCTTTTTATCAAGTGTTGAGCAGCTCCTTCAATGTCACGAGCGTTTTTCTCCTCTACTGAACTAGAACTTACAGGCGTCACCGTAGGAGCCTCACTCCTGGATGATGTGGTTCTTGACCGAAAGAAACATCGCCGAAAGAAATTGGCTACTCTATCTCTTAATCTTTTTAACCAACTTCTTCGTACAGTGGCCTCAACACGATGAAAACCTAGGTTACGACTAGTCTTTCCAGATTCCTGAACGTCAGGATGCTGATCATGAGCTCCTGGAATCCATAAATCATCGGGCTTTCTTCCTGGTGGATTGATAGACATAATATTTTCCCATTTTATTATTCTATTTATTAATTTATTTTAAAAATAAATTAATAAATAAGTAAGCATTTTGAAATTAAAAAGCTTGCTGTTCAATAAAAACAATTACTTATTTAATAAACAACAAAAGCCTTCTATTTTAAAAACTTCTAATAATCAAGAAGATAAATACAAAGACATAGAGCATCAATACGAGTTACAGGGCTAAAAGCAAATGACACTCTCAACAGTTATTTTCTTTGGGGAAGCTTAAAAAGAGCTTAAAAATTATGTGCACACCGGAAGGGACTCGAATTTGGAAGAGAGATTTCAAGATCTATTGCTTTTATCTCAAGATTAATAAGACGGCGATCCTTTTTATTACTCCTAAATAAAGTCGTTCTTAAAATGAATCCACAGTGCCTAGCTTATAACAAATACATATCAATTAAAACAAAAGAAATTGTGAATTAAGGACTTAGAAAGATTCTTTAAATCTTGCTGAACTAAAAAAGTGCGTAACTTTAAAATGTATAATAAAAGAAGCCAAGGCCCAAGATTAGCACAACTTTTAAAGCATAAAAATAGATTAAGTTTTGAAGTTTATGTAGGCGCACCTTTCATCCTAGCCCCCTTACTAATCTCTGAAACTCAGTTGCCAATGCATGAAAAGATTCTATTTAGTAGGCTGTTCGAGCTTGGTATTGTAATCTATGCTATTTATACTCTCTGATGACATTGTTTCTATAACGGACCTATACTTTCTAATAAACCCCATTCTCTAAAGGATCTGATATCATACTGTAGCCATCGTCATGATACAAGTATCGCGATTTTAATTAACTATCTCCATAGTTAAAAAGATCTGAAATTAAAATCGTCATTGTATTACACCATACTGATTCCGATAAATTTCTCATATCATTCAACTTTTGTTCAGAATATCTTGTCATACTGTCTACATTGTCCCTGTTAACTTTTCCTACGTTGTAGACTGCGGTTTTAGCCTTCATGTTGATTACAGCATCAAGAACGAGACTTGTTAGATACTCCCATACTATAGGCATCTGACCGGGATGATTGTTACGCACCGAATCTATAGACTGTCCCAAAAGACGGATTAGTTCTTCTATCTCAGAATTACTATTATCTATACCTAAATCTGATGCCCTACCTCGTAGAAAGCGTTCTATAGATTCTTGTGAGACTAATAAAGGCCCTTCTAAAGCTAAGACACAAACTAACTGCAGCTCAGCACCATTTCGTACCTCACTTATTTTGAATGTTGTTGCATTATATAATGCTTGTTGAACTACATTGTTTATTGTTTCTAGACTTGCCTTCACTAATCTTGGGGAGCTTTTTGACTTCTTTTTTATGTTCCCCCGTTGTTGGTCACGGGCGATCAATAGTGTCTGCCTTAAAACATTATAAGCGTGTTGTTGATAGTCTACTGGGAACGTCGTCTCCCAAGCTATCCACCGTGACTTGATTTTTTCAGATAGTTTACTGAGACGTTTCTCTTTTTTAGCCTGTTGTTGAGATACCTGTTTTACAGTCCCCACTAACTCTTGTAATTTAGGAGTTAATTGAGGTACGGGAGCAGCGTCACTTGGACGAGGTAGAGATATTGGACGCGGAGGTACTTTAGGTTTAGGACTAGCGCCAGAACGAACTTTAGGACGCGCTCCGCCTATTTCAGAAGATTCAGGGATAGAAACATGGCCTCGTGCAGGAGACTGAGTTACTAAGGGTGTAGAATACTGGGCAGATCCTCGAGATCCCAGTAAACCTCCTGCTCCAAAGTGCCTAGCTAACTTCTTCCTCAACTCCGATACGCTACCCTGGGAATTTGTATCGGTAGATGATCTGGATACGTTGTGTCTACCTAAATTTGAATTAGAGTGCGAATTTATTTCAGATGATTGACTACCTTCTTGCTCTGATTTTCCAAGCCAAAAGTCATCATTAGACTTTCTTCCTGACGGATTGATTGCCATGTTAATTTTCTTATTTGTTATTTTTAATAATACATTAATTTTAAAAACAAATTAATAATGTATAAACAAAATTCAAAACAAAAAATTATAGAATATAAAAAGCTTTCTGTTCTAAACAGCTTATAATAAACAAACAGATATCAGCATAGAAATGTAAATATAAATTAAAGTAATAAAAGAGAGTAACACTCTGTTAATACTCTCTTTGCAGTAAAAATCTGGGGAAATCGGGAATACAACGATAATAACAAGCCGGCTCTTAAAAACTATTAATTACAAGATCGGCTGCTTTTGTTTAACCAGCAATCCAATAAAAACTATAACATACTCGTAATTATATATTGATGCAGTGGATGACTAGCTTTTTCCTGGGGATAAAACTTCAGTACCAGGAAGTAAGCCTCGCTCTAAAAATTCTAAGGAAGCCCCTCCTCCAGTAGAAACATGTGACACTTTGGTAGAACAGCCCGCTAAAGCAACCACTGCTGCTGCATCTCCCCCACCTACAACAGTAATAGCTGAAGGATGGTTGCCAAGACTATTTGCTATTGCGATAGATCCTTTATCAAAAGGAGGCACTTCATACACACCGACAGGACCATTCCAGAACACAGTAGCCGATTGATCTATAATACGATTAAATTCTTCGATCGTTCTCGGGCCGATATCAAGACCTTCAAGATGTACAGGTATACCTTGATCTATAGAAACAATTGTATATTCCTTAGACTCTAGACTCTCTGCTGCTTTTACATCACTAGGCAAAACTATAGTGACATTACGACTTTTAGCTATTTTCAATACCCTGCTAGCGAGATCTAAAGCTGTCTCCTCAACTAGAGAGTTTCCGAGAGACTTGCCTAAGGCTTTCAGAAATGTAAATCCCATACCTCCAGCTAATAAAAGGTAATCTACTTGATTTAGTAGAGCTTCTATAACTCCAATCTTAGAAGAAACTTTAGCTCCTCCAAGAATTGCTGTAAAAGGTCGTTTAGGAGAAGAAAGTAGGTGTTTCCCTAAAAATTCCAATTCCTTTTCCATCAATAAGCCCGCTGCTGCTCTTCCAGGGAACGCCTGTGGCACTACATATACTGAGGCATGTTTCCTATGTGAGGTACCAAAAGCATCGTTTACATAGAAATCCCCGTAGGAAGACAATTCAGCTGCAAAGGTAGGATCTTTTTCTGGATGTTCTTCTCCTAAATGAAAACGCAAGTTCTCAAGGAGCAGTACCCTACCAGAAGAAAGCTGTGCTACAGCTTGACGTGCCACCTCACCAACACAATCTGGAGCTAATGGAACATGATGTCCTAAATACCCTTCAAGAACATTCACAACGGGCTGGAGAGAGTATTCCTCTTCGAACCCTAATCCTTTAGGACGTCCTAAATGGCTCATTAAAATAACAGCAGCGTGCTTCTTGAGTAAGTAATTAATTGTAGGCATCGCACTGCGGATACGAATATCATCGAGTATCTTTCCATCTTTCATGGGAACATTGAAGTCTACACGTACGAGGACTTTTTTTTCTTCGGGAGAAAGATCTTGTACTGTCAGCTTATCCATATCCTCAAGAACCTATACTTTGATTTTTTTTATTTTTAATGGAATAAAGCTCTTAAAGCAAAGAAAAAGAGTATGGAGAGTATAGCTCCTGCAGGGAGAGTGACAAACCAAGCCAGCACAATATCTTTGATAATGTTCAAGTTAATAGCACGAATTCCTCTTGCTAAACCTATCCCTAAAACAGCACCAACAACAACATGGGTTGTCGATATAGGAAGTCCTAAAATCGAGGCTAATGCAATGGTTAGCGCAGAACCTAAGCCAACAGAAAATCCTCGAGAAGGAGTTAATTCTGTAATTTTACATCCTACGGTTTCTATAACACGCCATCCCCAAATCGCGAGACCTATAACCAAGCCAACCCCTCCAAAAGCCATGAGGAGAACTAATGTGTATGAAGTATAGGAGGCAGGATACGCTTGTCGCAAGACTCCAGCTACTGGAGCTATAGCATTGGCAACATCGTTAGATCCATGAGCGAAGGCCATGAAACAAGCTACAATGATCTGCAGGTAAGCAAAGATTCTTTCTACAACAAGATATTTTCTTCCATAATTGCCTCCTCGTTCTTTTAGACGATAAATCAGACTATTCTTTTTTGGAATATCTGGAATATAAGAGCAGTGTTTAGTGTGGACATAGTAGAAAGTAACAACATAGCTTATAACACCGCACAAGAAAATTATACCAATAGCCCAAGGTATTGAAGAAACAGTAATAAACACGCCTCCAGAAATCATCACAACCCCTAAGGTTATAATTACTAAGGCAGCTAGAAATGGCGCAACACGCGCCATAGCAAGAATAGGATCATTCTTATAGAAAATATGCCTCCGAATAAATGAAAAGATCAGGTAGGCAACACACCCTCCAATCAATGGAGAAAGCACCCAGCTAATTAAAATAATGCCTATCGAATTCCAGTAAACTATAGTACCTTTACCAAGAACCAAGCCAAAACCGATAACAGCACCAACTATAGAATGAGTTGTGGAGACTGGCCAACCAAAAAAGGAGGCAAGTTGAAGCCACACTCCTGTTGCCAGTAATGCTGCTGTCATACCATACATGTAATCACCAGAGGCAATTATAGGATTAGTCACAGAAACTATATTACTTTCTATAGTGCCAGCAACACGATCCCCGAGCAATAAAGCACCTAAAAATTCAAAAATAGCAGCAATAATCACAGCTTGTCGCAAGGTGAGAACCCCAGATCCTACGCTAGGTCCCACAGCATTGGCGACATCATTCGCTCCTATATTCCAAGAAGTATAAAAGCCACATATAAGGACAAAAATGATTAATGGGAGCATGCCAATATTACTTTTCTTCTAAGGTCATGTTAATTCTATGTGCGAGCTTCTCAGAGCTATCTGAAATACCTGCAGTTCTTCGAATTACCTGTAACCAAAGATAAAATTCTTTTTCAGGAATTACAAAATCATCAGAAAAAAAGACTTGCATAAGTTCCCGTTGTAAAACATCAGATTCGTGTTCAAATTTAGCGACATGTCCTACAAGCAAACGAGCTTTATCTGCCTTTCTTCCTCCAAATGAACTTTCAAGCAATTGGTTGAATTCATGTAGTAATGTCATTGTCAACTCAAAGGCTTCCAAATTCTTTTTTAAAAATTGAAAAAAAAGATTTTCCATAGAGGGATAAAAGTTTAACTGTCTTATAGTTAATAAGATAGCAACATCTTCAGCAGTATCTGCTATACTATCTTGTATAGAAATAATTTCTAGAATTCCTGCTCTAGATATAGGCATGAATAATCCCGCAGGAAGATGATTACGCATATCATTTTTTATACAATCTGCTTGATATTCTTTATTAGAAACAATTTTTGCCATTTCTAATAATTCCTCGTATTTTCCATCTCGTAGGGCAGTGAATATAGGAAGCATATGTTCCACACAAGAAGCCACTACCTCCAAATGGGCCTGTAAAGGAGCAAATGGAGACTGGCCAAATAGACGAGCAAGGGTTTGCATAAGAATAGCCTTTTCCGCAATAATAACTTGCTTAAATGATCTTGTAAACGACTTATGGTTGCTGCTCCCATTTTACAGATAGAGGATCTATCCATAGCATTGACAAAAAAACGCCAAGAATACCCTATTGTCAATTCTTTATCGTTTACTATTGATGCAGGGCAAACCCTAGCAATTATTGGAGAATCAGGATCGGGGAAGTCCGTATCTGCACATGCAATACTTCGTTTGCTGCCTTCCCCACCTTTTTCCATTTCGGGACAGATTAATTTTCAAAATCAGGATTTGCTTACAGCTTCACACTCGACACGTAAAAAAATTATAGGGACAGAAATCTCAATGATTTTTCAAAACCCCCAAGCATCTCTAAATCCTGTGTTCACTATTGAGCAACAGTTTCGAGAAATTATCAATACTCACCTAAGCTTGTCTCCAGAACTTAGTCGAGAAAAAATGCTACACGCCCTTGAGGAAACTGGTTTCCATGATCCGAAGCTCTGCCTTAACCTATATCCTCACCAGCTTTCTGGAGGTATGCTCCAAAGAATTTGTATCGCTATGGCCTTAATCTGCTCTCCTAAACTTCTTATTGCTGACGAGCCAACAACAGCCTTGGACGTCTCTGTACAATATCAAATTTTACAATTATTAAAAACACTACAACAAAAAACAGGAATGAGCCTTCTCATTATTACCCATAATATGGGAGTCGTAGCAGAGACCGCTGATGAAGTGCTAGTACTGTATGCAGGACGTATGGTAGAGCGAGCTCCCGCAGTTCAATTATTTCATAATCCCTCTCATCCCTATACTCGAGATCTACTAGCATCTAGACCTTCTCTAACAACTACAAAGCTAGGTTCTTTTCATCCCATTCCAGGGCAGCCTCCACACTACACTGCGTTTCCCTCGGGATGCTGTTACCACCCCAGATGTTCAAAAATCCTCAACCAATGTTCAGCTGATGCTCCAGAAATTTATTCTCTGCGTGAAGGTCACAAAGTGAGGTGTTGGCTTTATGACAACTAATTTACCTGTCACTTTAGTGCAAGCTACCTCATTAACAAAGTACTATTACAAGCGTTCTTTTTGGTTCCAAGGGAAAGCTATTACTAACCGTGCTTTGGATGATGTTTCCTTTTCTTTACATTCCAAACATGCCATCGGACTGATTGGAGAATCGGGATCAGGGAAAAGTACTCTTGCTTTAAGCCTGGCGGGACTTCTCCCATTAACATCTGGTTTTTTAACTTTTAACGGTATTCCCATTAGGTTAAATTCTAGACATGGACGTCATCAACTACGATCGCAAGTAAGACTAGTCTTCCAAAATCCACAAGCTTCACTAAACCCGAGAAAGACTATCCTAGATAGTTTAGGCCATTCTCTACTCTATCATAAACTTATTCAGAAAGAAGACTTACTACCAACAGTAGCGGAATATTTAAATTTAGTAGGACTATCTGAGGATTATTTTTATCGTTATCCTCACCAACTCTCTGGAGGGCAACAACAACGAGTTTCTATAGCGAGGGCTTTATTAGGGGCTCCTCAGTTAATTATTTGTGACGAAATTGTGTCTGCCTTGGATTTATCAATCCAAGCACAGATTCTAAATATGTTGGTACAACTACAAAAAAAACTTAGTCTTACCTATCTCTTTATCTCTCACGACCTTGCGGTAGTCCGTTCTTTCTGTTCAGAGGTATTAATTATGTATAAAGGACAAATCATAGAGAGGGGAAGTACGGAACGCATTTTCTCCAATCCACGACATCCCTATACACGTATGTTATTAAATTCTCAGCTTCCCGAAACCCCAGATCAAAGAAACGTTACACCCGCATTGCAAGAATATCTAAAGGATCGTTCCGAACCCTTGTCTGTAGGATGTTCTTTTTACAATCGCTGTCCACAAAGACAAGAATCTTGCAAGTCAATACCTCTTCCAGAAAAGGGAGACCCTTATCACACATACCGCTGCATCCATTAATGTCCGCTTTTCTCAACAGAGGTTTCAGGTTTCAACGAAGAAATTTTTCCTGCTCTAGATACAATAGCTAAATTTTAGTCTAAATCTAATGAGATCAAAATTAATATAGTATTATAAAAAATGCTTTAATTTAAATTATTGCCGATTGCCCCGTGACCTGATAACCAAGTTTCCAATTTTTCGAGATCATTACTATCTTCCAAATGAAAAGAAACTGTAGCCCCTGATCTTTGAATTTTAACCTGTACCTTATATCCAGACAAATCGCTTAAGCGTTGTTCCAGTTCTTCGCACTGGTTAGACGAAGTTTCCATTCTTGAAGAAGGATGTTTATTTTCTATAAAGACACGTTCTTCATTGGTAAGTTGCCTTGCAACAATTTCGGCTTCACGTACTGCCAACTGCTTTTTTACTATGATCTCATTTAGCTTCTCCCTCAGAATAGGATCTTCAAGAGTGAGTATCACCTTAGCATGACCTAGAGTAATCTGTCCATGACACAGGCTTTCCTGTATTGTCTTAGATAAAGCAAGCAACCGCAAGTAATTCGCTACCGTCGAACGCTTTTTCCCGACTTTGTAAGCAACTTTATCCTGTGTCAACCCAAACACATGAATTAATCTTTTAAAAGCCTCAGCCATTTCTATAGGGTTTAAATTTACCCTTTGAATATTTTCTATCAATGTAGCCTCGGCAGCAACGCCATCAGTAATCACATGCTTGAGAATCACAGGTATCGTAGTATATCCTGCCAATTGCATTGCTCGCCAGCGGCGTTCCCCAGCAATAAGTTCATAGTATAGCACCTGACTGCCATTCCGAATTTCACGTACCACAGGCGGATGAATCAGACCTACGGACTTTAGTGATGTTACTAATTCTTGTAATTCTTCATTAGAAAACATTCGACGAGGCTGAAAAGGACTCACACGAATATCATCTATAGCTACTTCTATAATCGTATCCTTATTACTTTCGTCTGTCACAATGTCTCCCGCTTTTTCATTACTCTACAATCTTTAACGTGGAAGCCTTACAATCTTTAACTAAAAGACAACTGGCGTATGCATCCAGCAATTCAAACACTGCTTAAACATTACAGCACTGAAATTTTTCTATCAAACATGGTTGTAGAAGTGAGGCTACTTTTTGCAAATTATAAAATGGATTTTTGAAAGGATAGAGACTAGCCAGATTATAAAACCGACCACCGATAATGATTTTGCAAAACTATTCTTGGATAATCTTTTCTAAATAGAAACAAAACTTACAAACTTCTCCTAAATAAAAATAAACTTTTATAAGAGCCCACCAAATTCCACTCTCACCACTTTCTTATAACGAACATCTATTAGAAGAGAGAAAAAAATTGAATGCGAATCCTAAATTACGATAATATGAAGTGAAAGGTTTAAGCAGAAAAACTCCAAACGGAAGAATACCAACTCTACTTAGAGGACAGTCCATAAAATCCTCTGCATGCTTTTAGATTTTCAACGCTAAACTGTCGTTCCCTATGCAAAAGCTACTTCATAATATTTGGAAAAAATGTTATTCCTTTTCTTTTGCTATTCTCGTTTGTATGCTTTTAGCATCATTTCTATCCGTAAAGATTATTTCTAATATCTACAAACATAATCAAGACAAGCGTAATAGTATCCTTCTAATCACTAGAGCTGCAGAAGCCGCCGTTTCACAAGGCTTTCTTCCATCTAAATCTGCCTTACTATCATTAGAACAAGCCTATCATCTTGGCGGTGAATCTGTGAAGCCGTACGCGGGCTTCTTAGCCTCATGTTTTTATATTCATAATGAGCCTTTACGTGGAGCATATTACGCAGGACTGGCCTATAATAATAGTCAGGCTCTTCAACTTCCTGACCCTATCCAAGCTTTGCTGAAAGAGATCTCAGAAGCACAAGCAGATCAACTGTATGATGTTGCACTAAGTAAATCCTATATGCTATTACAGGCCGCTCAAAATTCTCCTGATTATGCGACTTTATCCTTTTTGACTTTACTACGAGTAATAGAACTGAAGGAATTACTAAATCAAGATGCAAGTCAGGACTTTGAAATATTAAAAAGCTTGCCCCTTTTTCATCAATTTGAACGTATGTATAGCGATGGGGAATGGACATTAAGCAAACGTTTTGGCAAAAAAGGATAAAACTTTTAAGGACCTCTATGTCGGAATCTGTAGAAATCGAAGAACTTCCCGAAATATTTCCTGAACAGCCGCCTATCCCCAATCCAGACGCTCCTCCTAAAATAATCACAGGAACACTAACTCTGTATTTTCAAGAAGATGTAGACCCGACGTATTAAACTTTTTATGCTGATAGTCCTCGCTTTCCGACAGGTTTTTTTCTCTCATTCGCGCTTGCAATTCAATCGTTTAAAAAACTACCTACAACTTCTTAAACAAACTTTTCCTATTATACTCCCAAGAACCCGCTTAAGAAGAGGCCACTTCCTTATGCTCACGTTTGACTTTGCCTCTTTCGACTTCTATGCAAATGTTTTTCCTTTCCTTCAACAACAAGGCATCCCGGCTGTTGTTGGTGTAGCTTCTCGCTATATTCCATCCAATACTGCTCAAAAACTAAACCCCTCCTATCGCTTAAAACCTTCTGAAACCTTAGCTTTTCAAGATGAAATCTTCTCCAACCATATGCCTTTTTGCTGTCAAAACGAACTTTTAGAAATGGCAGAATCTCCCTATATTCAGTTAGCATCTTCAGGATTCGCTATTCGAAACCTCTTGCACAATCCTCCCTATCTAACTACAGAAATTTTACTTTCCCGTAATCACTTGGAAAACATAACAGGAGAAAAGCCTGCATCCTTCCTTTTCCCTTTTGGAAAATCGGATTCTATAAGTCGTAAGCTCGTTGCAGATTACTACCCTTATTCTTTTCTCCTAGGAAATACTATTAATAGAAACTCTAAAACTCATAATATATACCGGTTAGATATCAAGCCTATGCAATATATCCGCCCAACTCTATTGCAAAGTTCCAGGTATTTGAAAAATTGGATTAAAGAGAAAAGTAAGCAGCTATATTTAGAAAAATTGGCTAAAAATCAAGCTGAAGGCTCTTCAAATACATGATTCGTCTTATCTCTGAATCTTATCCAGAGAATCTTTTAAGGCGGCTATAAACTGATCTATATCATCTTTATCGTTGTAGACACCTAATGATGCTCTTAAAACGTGGCTTATGCCCCACCGATTCATAGCAGGTTGTGCACATTGATGACCTGTCCGAACAGAAATGCCCTTTAAATCTAATAGAACACCTAGATCCAAAGGATGTGCTCCCTTGATACTCATGCTCACAAGAGCACCTCTAGGCTCATTGATAGAGGGTCCTAAAATCTCTATATTGGGAATCGCAAGTAGTTGCTTATATAGATATGTAGTTAGAGCAGTTTCTCTCTGATAAATAAATTCGGCTGTCAACTCGCTAAGATAATCCAAAGCAGCACCTAAACCTAAAACTCCTGCTATATTTGGAGTCCCGGCTTCAAATTTCATAGGTGCGGGAAGATACTCAGGGTGCTGACTATCATAGATAGCAACCATATCCCCCCCACCTTCTACAGGAGGAAGTTGTTCTAATAAATCCTTCTTTCCATATAAAACTCCCGTTCCTGTAGGACCGTAAATCTTATGAGAAGAAAATACATAAAAATCTATATCGCACAGCTGCACATTGATAGGGATATGAGAAGCTCCTTGAGCTCCATCAACAGCAAGATAAGCTTTGTAGCGATGAACTAAATTAGCAACTTCTTTGAGAGGTTGCACACACCCTGTGACATTATGCACATGAGGAATACTTACAAAGTGAGCACCTTCGTTTAACAGTTCTTCTAAATGATGAAGATCTATTAATCCTGAATCGTCTACTCTTATCTTTTTGACTAAGGAGCCTCGGCGTCTACAAGCAATCTCCCAAGACAAAACATTAGCATGGTGTTCTGCCTCAGAAACTAAAACAACTCCACCCTTAGGGATCCATAGATCGTTAACAGAAATCGCCAATAAATTTAACCCGGCGGTTGTCCCCCGAGTAAACACAATTTCATTATCAGAAGCAGCTGATATCCATTTGCGAACTTTTTCCCGAACAGCAGCATATGCTTCAGTTGCGTTCCTGGAAGAACTATAAATCACTCGATTTACAGTCCCGTAGGATGAGCTATAAAAATTAGAGAGGGTATCTATCACCTGTTGAGGTTTATGCGTTGTAGCAGCCGAATCTAAGTAAATAAAAGGTTCGTTTTCTTTTGCTTTAGCAGTAAAAATAGGAAAATCCCCTTTTAACCACCTTTCTCTCATAATCCCCCTTATGTTCCCTATAAGGCCTGATTTAATTGAAAGGGTGATTCCAAAAATATCTCGGAAGAAGTCCCTTGCCTTAGAAACCCTTGAACTAATTTTTCTTGAGCTTCTATTTCCGTCATACCGCGAGAACGCATATAAAATATCTGTTGAGGATCCAAAGGCCCTACTGTAGCTCCATGAGATGCCTTCACTTCATCTATCTCTATCTCCAAGCGAGGGAAAGTCGACACTTGTGCATCTGGAGTTAACAACAATGTGTCATGTTTCTGATATGCATCTGATAAGATTCCCTGAGACGAAATAGAAATCGTTCCCTCAAATAAGAAATGTCCAGAATATAAAACTGACTTAATGTTCTGACGTGATACTGTTGCTTCAGCATCATGATGCATTAAGTTAGTAACCCAGGTTTTTTTAGGAGATTGGATGACCACATATGACTCTGCTTGTGCCCGTTGCCCTGCTAGATAGTACGTATTATCAAAGGATCCGAAACCTTGACAATTTTCAAGAAAATTTTGAGTAATCATACACTTGCCGTCTTCTTCTATTGTCGCAATGTTAGACCAACTCAATCTATCTTGATTAGAATACCTCGGGACCATAAACAACATAAGCTCTGCCCCTTCTCCAATAAAGAGTTCGGCAGCTCCATTCACTATGGTTGTATTAGATTCATCGCCTTCAAATTCAGAATGATGCGATATTTGAATTTGAGCAGAGGCTTGTTGACCCAAAATAATCATGACTTTAGGGGAAAAGATCACTTCCTGATCTAAAACTGTAGCAAAGCTGATGTGACGGATAAAAATCGGGTCACTTGTTTGCATCCCTTCGGGAATGTAAATCAATACACCACGACCTTCAGAACACACCGCATTCAAAAATCCTAAAGGGTGCTTTTTTACATCCAAGTTCTCCATGAAAGGAGAAAACGAGGTTCGAGCTTCGTCTATACCACAAACGATAACCCCTTCAGGTAGCTGTGATAATGAGGGTTCATATTTTCCATTAATTAAAATACATTCAAAGGCTAACGAATGGTTGTTATGTAACCAATGTTGTTTGATCAACTCTGAAGCCCCAGTCGCAAGACTGTAACGATCAGGAGAAAGAGTTAAATCCTGAATCCATGAAAAGCTACTCAACACTTCTTTAGATGAAGACCGCTTACTATATTGAGTATAACAAGCCTCTGCAGCTTTATGCACAGGAGAACCAGAAGCAATAGAAGAAAATGTTTCTATTGAAACTAACATTTTATCTCCACGTAACACGCCCGATCACCTCTTGGTAACTCTTTTCCTCCAACTCCTGCATCAAAGAAACATCTCCCGCAAGAGCTACTCTGCCATCAAGCAAAAGATGAACAAAATCAGGGTTCATAAGATTCCCTAACTTAGGATTATGAGTCACAATACATAAAGCACTTCTAGGATGTAATTCACGATATCTTTCCAATACCCTGCAAATCAAACGCAAGGCATCTACATCTAAACCAGAATCAGGTTCATCTAAAAGCACCATTTCAGGTTCTAAAACTAGCATTTGGCAAATCTCATTCCGTTTCCTTTCTCCACCAGAAAAACCCTCATTAACATTTCTATCCAAAAATAGATCTACGGTATTGTAATCGTAAGTTTCTAATACTGTGGAAAGGAGAATATTAAACTCATCGATTGAAATATCTTCTTCCTGATTGGCACGACGACGAGCATTATAAGCATCTCGCAAAAACATCTTATTGTTTACACCAGGAATCTCAGGAGGCGATTGAAAACCAATGAATAATCCTGATCGAGAACGCTCTTCTGGCAACATAGAAAGCAAATTTTTATCTTGTAATACAATCTTACCTGAAGACACCAATACACTCTCATCTCCAGCCAAAATTTTAGCCAAGGTAGATTTCCCTGCTCCATTAGGCCCCATAATAACATGCATTGTTCCTGGTTGAATGTGAAGATTAAAATCATCCAAAATCTTTACGTCATTACAGCCGGCATGTAAGTGTTCTATTCTTAACATTAAACCTAACCCACGCTATTTTCTAATTTAATTAACAATAACTTAGATGCTTCCTGCGCAAACTCTAAGGGTAATTGCTCTATAATTTCTCGACAAAAACCATGAATTACCAAGCTTACAGATTCTTCTGGACTTAATCCACGGCTACGCAAGTATAGCAATTGATCCTCACGCAATTTCGACGTGGTTGCTTCATGTTCGATAGAAGACGTTGCGTTTTCTACTACAATCTTTGGATCAGTATAAGCCCCTGAAGTTTTACCTATTAACATAGAATCACACTGAGTATAGTTACTACTATAATCAGCCTGTTTCCCTAAGAAAACTAAACTTCTGAATGTGTTTTTAGACTCATCAGAGGAAATCCCTTTAGATATTACTGTCGATGAAGTATTTTTCCCTAGATGCAACATTTTAGTTCCTGTGTCTGCCTGCATCTTTCCACTCGTAAGAGCTACAGAATAAAATTCCCCTAGACTCTCATTCCCCTTTAAAATACAACTAGGATATTTCCAGGTAATTGCAGCTCCAACTTCAACTTGTGACCACGAGATTTTTGAACGATATCCCGCACATAAACCCCGTTTAGTTACAAAATTATAAACCCCACCTTTGCCTGTCTTTTTATCTCCGGAATACCAATTTTGAACTGTAGAATATCGTATAACAGATTGCTCATGAGCAATTAGCTCAACAACAGCAGCGTGTAATTGATTTGAAGAATACGCTGGTGCTGTACAGCCCTCAAGATAACTCACATAACCACCATCTTCTACAATAATGAGTGTACGTTCGAATTGGCCTGCTTCTTTATTGTTAATTCGAAAGTACGTAGAAATATCCATAGGACACTTGACACCTTTAGGCACATACACAAAGGAGCCATCACTAAAAACAGCTGCGTTCAAAGCTGCAAAAAAATTATCACGATGCGAAACTACTGACCCTAAATATTTTTTTACCAATGTTGGGTGCTCTTGAATTGCTTCTCCTAAAGAGCAGAAGATCACGCCCGCTTTTTCCAACGATTCTTTAAATGTCGTTCCAATAGAGACAGAATCAAAAACTAAATCTACAGCAATATTTTCTACGTTTAGCAAACGCCTTTGCTCGTCTAAAGGTATTCCTAATTTTTTGAAAGTATCTAGAATTTCTGGGTCAGCATCCTCTAAACGCCCAAGAGGTTTTTTCTGTTTGGGGGAGGAAAAATAGACTATATCATCATAGTCTATACGATCATAATGCAAGCGCGCCCAAGCAGGTTCATGTAATTGTTTCCAATGGCGATAAGCTTTTAAACGAAAATCTATAATAAATTGAGGTTCGTTACGTAGGCTAGCTATTTCTTGAATAGTTTCTTCTCCTAACCCTCGAGTCAATCCTTGAGACTCTATGGCAGTGACAAAGCCATAGGGATAGTCTTCGCGTTCCTCTAAAAAAACTTTTACTGACTCACTCATAACATTAATCCTATCGTGTAAAAATATTTAATTTTCACGCTAAATTACACGAGGATGAAGGTAAGATAACATACAGATTATTTTTTCCGTACAACAAAGAAGGCTTGAAAGACGAACCTACCTCTTTCAAGCCAAGAAGAAAAGAGAAAGGATCTTTTATAAAACCCCTACTCCCTTGGAGATCACACCATCAGCATGGAACACACTAAAGTGCTTACATGCAAAGCGACTTTAAAGAAACAAAAATTTTTTGTCTGCTCATTTTGTTGAAAAGTATTACTTTTCTATTACTTTAAGCGCCGTTTCTTTCTTAGATCTATAAGCAAAGAGAGTTGCTCTCTTTTAAGAAATTGCATCCAAACGTCTCTCGAACTGCAATGAGGAAGGATCTAATGTCACAGTCTTCTGCAATAACGGAGCAAACATAGAGTCTTTCTTTTGCAAAAAGAGAAGCTCTTTTGCTGCTTTATCTGCTTCTCCCTGCATATGATGTAAATACCCTAGAAGATAGTGTGAACGCTCATGCTCTAAATTAATAGATAACGCGCTATTAAACGACTCATAGGCTTGTTGCATTTGCTTAAGATCCATATGAGCAAGTCCAACATAAAAATGAGCGTCAGCATCTTCAGCGTTCAGAAATAATGCTTCTTGAAAAGCTTTTAAAGCTAATCGTGTTTTATCTAAAGTGAGATAGCATAAACCTAAGTTATAATGACCATCGGACAAATCAGGACGTAGCTGAACAACACGTTCATATGCCTCTGTAGCTTTGTCCCATCGTTTACTCCTAGAAAGCAAAAAGCCTAACTTTACCCAAGCTTTCCAATATAGAGGATTTTTCCCTACAGCAACTTCAAGTAGGCGAATCGACTCTGTGTCATCTTCCATTTCGGAAAGAATAACTGCTTTGTTATATAAACTTTGAGGATTCCAAGGGTCAAGCGCAAGAATTTTATCAAAACACTCTATTGCTTCTTTGCATCTCTTAACACGATGATAGACGCTTCCAAGGCTAAACCAACATTCCACGTCATCAGGATGTAAAGCAACATAAGCGCGATACTGCTCTATGGCCTCTTCAGGCTGGTTTCCGCGATCCAAAGCCACACCATAACAATAGCGTAAATAACTATCTCCAGGTTCGGATGCCAACCCTTTTGAACACCAATCTAATGCCTCAGCTACTCTTCCAGTCTCTAATGCAATAATCCCTAAATAACAATAAGCTAAAGCTGCTGTAGAATCTAATTCTAGGGTTTCTTTTAATCTTTTCTCTGCTTGCTCATATTCACCGCTTAGGAACAAGTTAATTCCTGAACAAAGGAATTCTTTTGCCAAATGTTTAGCAGCTTCTTCCATGGATATTTCTCCCAGCACATGGTTCGTTAATCTCAACTTCATAAGGAGCAAAAACCGTGCCAAGATAAACTTATCTCTGTAAAAAATTTTCCTTTTTTTGAATTTTTTCCCACATATCAATCATTTTCACCGCCATAGGAGCAGCATCTCGACCAAACTCTCCTAATCGTAAATAGACAACAACTACAATCGTAGGAATAGATAAATCTTGGTCAGCAAATCCTATAGCAGCAAACCAAACATCTTTCATTTTCATAGTGCCATATTCACGATCTAGTCCTACACGCATAATTGATTCTGCTGTACTAGTCTTTCCAATAACACGCTGCAAAAGTTGTGGAGGAAACTGGCTTTGTATTGCCCGAGCCGTGCCATATTGCCCCCAGATAACATTGCGCATACCAGTTTTAAGCGTTTCAACTACAGAATCAGGCATAAAAATCGTTCGTTTTTTTATAGGAGGTTGAAAACAAAATGTCTCTCCTTCCCACTCTCCAAGCAACAACTTAGGGACATAAACGATACCTCCATTAACCAAAGATGCAAGCATCACTGCGGTTTGTAAAGGAGTTACGACAAGAGTATGCTGTCCAATAGCCGCGGCATACAAACCGGAACGGTTATAAGCTAAATCATGAGGAACTCTACCCGCATATTCTCCTGGAAGTCCTACTCCTGTTTTCTCTCCAAAACCAAATAAAGAGGCGGCATCTGCTAAATCTTCAGGATCAGCAAGACATTCTCCTACCAACAAAGAAAAGAAAGGGTTACTTGACATCTCTAATGCTGAAACTAAGTCAATAAAACCTCGTCCTAAAAAATCATTTCCCGGCAAACTGCCTCCTCGAAAAAACGTAGGAATCGGTGTACCATCTTTAAAAAAGCCTACATGAGGCTTTGTGCTCCTATATCCAAATGAATTCTTATCAATAATTGTTAAAGGACTCCCAGAATCTTCACTATGTCCCCATAAGATTCGTTGAGATAATACAGAATAAGCAGATACTAGTTTAAAAATGGAGCCTAATGTCGCTGCTTGACCATAGGCATGAGGACGTAAATACCCGTATCCATATACAGGATAAAAAGCAGCTGCTAAATCTTGTTCGATTTGAACCTTATTCCTTAGAATCGTGGTAGGATACTTCCCTAACAAAGAACGCTGCAAATCACTGAATTCACGAAATGTAGAAAAAAGTGAGGGGAGATATTGTAAGAGATTTGACAAACGCTCTTTTAGAAAAACATAACTCTCATACCAAGACAAAGCTCTATGAGCTCCATGATCCAGTTCGTTTATCCATAAATCTAAAACATCATAGTAAGGTTGTAAGCCATCCTTACAAGGAGCTTGAGCAAATAGGTACGCAAGAAATTCATCTAAATGCTCTTGGCAAAATGCTCTATATTGTTTTGTCTTTTCTTCTTCTAAATAGTCCACATAAGGGGTAGGATATCGCTGTCTTCTCAGAGCTTCTTCTTTACGCTTATTAGCAAGATATTCAGGAAATTGCGTTTTACGCCACAATTTAAAATGCACCTCATTGAAGACATCTTGTAAAATACTAGAAAATGCAGCTCGAACTACAACATAACGCCCTTGAAGCTCCGCAAATTGTGATAATGACAATTGATAAACATCTGGAGGAAGTGTGGAAGAAAAACGCCTCGGATCTATAATGAGTCTAAGCAAGTCTATGTATAAAATCTTTTCGTAATTTGCAGAAAAACTACCTAAAGTTTGATATAATTCTTCCTTGATTTCTTCAATATCGACCCTATAGTTATCCAAACATTCCGCTATCCATTTTTGCTGCTGAACAGATATCACCTCACGTATAAGGATATGTCCCTCTGTATCAGGAAATACAGCATCAAAAATGGCTGAACTAGGAATATTCCCTTCTTGGTAAGAAAATAAAGCCAGCAAACGGTTTACAGAGTTTTGCACTTCTATTGCTTGTCCTACAAAACTTTGTGTTTTTAACTGCAATTTAATAATAGAATGTTCTGGAAAAAGAAAATCTAGAAAGCAATCAAAAGTTAATGGGAGAATCTCTTCATAACATAATCCTGTAAGAGGATGCCGTCTTTCTCTACATAAAGGAACTTTTCTATCATAAATTTCTGCAATATGTTCTTTATTTTCTAACCATCGATAAATAGAAGATCGTAGTCCCTTAGAATCTTCAGCGACTTTAACATTCACAAAATCATTATTACGATAACGAGGAGAAGAAGCCATAGCTAGAACCTCTCCATTATTCGGATCTAAAGCAATGATAGCTCCTCCTTTAATCCAAGGAAACAAAGGAGGAAGTTTTTCCTGTTTTTTTAAAGACTTTGCACTGCGAAATGAATCTGTTCTTTCATATTCTAAAAGCAGAGAGTCTGCATAAGCCTGTAATTCTGTAGATAATGCCAATTGTAACCTAGTGCCAGGAGTTTCTAGAATCGCCCCTTCCATTTCTTGAATGAAGTTGCCACGACGATCGACAAGAATCGTTTTTTTCCCAATCTTACCGCGTAATTTCGAATCCCATTGCGCTTCTACTCCCATCTTTCCCACTAAAGCGTTTAAACTATAAGCATTACTCTCCATAGATTCTAATAAAGCACGCACCTGATCTATACTCCCTAATCCTTCAGGTAATTTAGGATCCTCTCCTTCTTCATAGGCACGGATGCACTCACGCAGTCGACTTAATTCTTGAGTCACTCTCTTATATTCTTCAGGACTGATAGGCCCTACGTAGCCTAAAATATCTGAAGCTATACTTCCTTGCGGATAATAACGACGTACTACAGCTTCTACATGCAGGCCAGGCCAATCTTTAGATAACATTTTAAGTTTCAAATAAGTACGCTCGGAGACATTAGCGGCCAACAAATAGGGAACAGAACCTAATACAGAGGCTTTTGCATGAATCGCATCTTCAATAATCTCCCGATCTAAATGTAATTCCTGCGATAAAAGCTCTGATAAACAATAAATATAGTGCTTACGCACAGGGATTAATTGTTTTTTCCCTTCTTTATCAAGACGCCAAGCCCGAGCAGGTAAATCACGAATAGCTCCATAAGCAATACTCACATTATACTGTAACTGATTGGTAGCCAATGCCTTTCCAAAACGATCACAAATAGTTGCCCTTTCAACATATTGAGGAATCATTCTAATCTGTGGTTTATATGCCTCTTCTAGCTTTTGTTCGTGCTCAACAACAGCAAGATACCATAAGCGCAAGGCAATCACTCCAAAAGCAATTACAATCCCTGACAACAATTTGTTAGTCTTTTCAGCAATAGAAAGATAAATTGGAAATTTGCTAGGTCGTTTCATAACTATGGATATTATGACCTTAATTATTCTATGGCAATTACAGAAATAATGCTTTCAGAATATTTTTAATGATACTTTTCTAAATAGAATAAAAAAATCATGGCCTTCAAAAATAACAGTCTATTTAATCAAACAAAAATCGGCAAAAATAATGCTCAAAAAACAACTAATTTTCATTTAATCAAAACACATTAAAATCAAAAATCATATTCTGAATAATAAAAATAAATAAAAAAAATCTCTGAAGAAAAACCTTTAAGAAGGCATTCAGAAGGTGTTTTCAAATAAAACTACATTACATATATAATGAAAAGAATATACAAAAAAGCTATAGCTTTCTTATAGCTCATAAGAGAAGTTCTTGGTTAAAATTTGCGGCTGAAAGCACTTAATGTTCTTATCGTCTTTACTATAATAAGAAAAGTTTGATATGTTTTCGACTAATGAGCTGTATGTTCATATTTAAGGCCGTTTTTCACTGATAAGAGCTTCCTAAATTTGCCTGCAGGATATCTTGTCTGGCTTTAATTTGGACATCGTGTCGCCAAAATATGAGTAATAGCGAGCACATAAAAAAAAGATACTAAGCATAATCTTTAGAGGTGAGTATGAAAAAACTCTTAAAGTCGGCGTTATTATCCGCCGCATTTGCTGGTTGTGTTAGCGGCTCCTTACAAGCCTTGCCTGTAGGGAACCCTTCCGAACCAAGCTTATTAATTGATGGTACAATATGGGAAGGGGCTCCAGCAGATCCTTGTGATCCTTGCGCCACTTGGTGTGATGCTATCAGCTTACGCGTTGGATTTTACGGAGATTATGTTTTCGACCGTATTCTAAAAGTCGACGTGCCTAAGACCATTTCTATGGGTGCACAGCCTACAGGAAACACTCCAGCAAATTTCAAGACTGCTACTGACAGAGAAAACTTGGCTTACAATAAACACCTTCACGATGCTGAGTGGTTTACAAATGGCGGCTCCGTTACTTTAAACATTTGGGACCGTTTTGATGTATTCTGCACTCTAGGTGCGACCAGCGGTTACATCAAAGGAAATTCCGCAACTTTTAACCTCGTTGGTTTAATTGGAGTGTCTGGAACTTCTCTAGATGCAGCTGAATTACCTAACGCGACTTTAAGCAATGGAATTGTAGAATTGTACACAGACACAACTTTCTCTTGGAGCGTGGGTGCTCGTGGAGCTTTATGGGAATGTGGTTGCGCAACTTTGGGAGCAGAATTCCAATACGCACAGTCTAAGCCTAAAGTTGAAGAACTCAATGTTATCTGTAACACAGCGCAATTCAGTATAAATAAGCCTAAGGGTTATAAAGGCGCCACCAGTGCTTTCCCCTTGCCAACAGATGCTGGCACAGCGAACGCCACCAATCTAAAGGCTGCGACCATCAACTATCACGAGTGGCAAGTAGGTGCAGCTTTATCCTATAGACTAAACTCTCTAGTACCTTACATTGGCGTGCAATGGTCAAGAGCTACTTTTGATGCTGATACTATCCGTATTGCGCAACCAAAATTAGCAACAGCTATTTTAAACTTGACTACTTGGAATCCAACTTTATTAGGCCAAGCTACAGCTCTTGACGGCTCTAATAAGTTTGCTGATTTCATGCAAATTGTTTCCTGTCAGATAAATAAGATGAAGTCTAGAAAGGCTTGTGGAGTCACTGTAGGAGCTACTTTAGTTGACGCTGATAAATGGTCTTTGACCGCAGAAGCTCGTTTAATCAACGAGAGAGCTGCTCACGTCTCTGGTCAGTTCAGATTCTAAAGATTTGCTTAGAGTTTCTCCTCACCTTGTTATCAGAGTCTACCTGTTAGACTCTGATTTATGCTCAGAATTTTCGAATTTCTGGGCAATTTTTATTTCTACTATATTCCACACTCAATCAAGACAATTTAATAATTTACTTATGCTATTACTCAATAGCTTCACGTAGATTACATGCTTGCTTTAAAAGTATTCGTTCACTACTATACCTTCTAATTCGGTTTGCGCCCGTAGCTCAATGGTAGAGCTGTAGCCTTCCAAGCTACCGGTGTCAGTTCGATTCTGATCGGGCGCTTTCTTCAAACACAACCAAGACTGAAATCTTGACGTTTATGTCAAGATGCCGTTGTTAACGTATTCTAATTTTGAAATAGAGGTACAAAGCTTGGAATTCCAATCTTGCAAACTTTCCGTTAAAGATCTTATGGGTGCTGGTGCTCATTTTGGACATCAAACACGAAGATGGAACCCAAAGATGAAACTTTACATCTTTGAGGAAAAAAATGGTCTTTACATTATTAATCTAGCAAAAACTTTACAACAACTACGTAATGCTCTCCCCCACATTCGCAAAGTTATACAAGAGAATAAAACAGTTCTATTTGTAGGAACAAAAAAACAAGCAAAATGTGTCATGCGAGAAGCTGCTATAGAGGCTGGCGAATTCTTTGTTGCCGAACGTTGGTTAGGTGGGATGTTAACCAATATGACCACGATTCGTAATTCCATTAAAACTTTAGATAAAATTGAAAAAGATTTAATACGCAATCAAGCTTATCTTACTAAAAAAGAAGCTGCTCTCTTAGCTAAACGCCATCAAAAATTATTGAGAAATCTTGAAGGGATCCGTTACATGAAGAAGGCCCCTGGTCTCCTAGTAGTTGTTGATCCTAGTTACGAAAAAATTGCTGTTGCAGAAGCTAAAAAGCTAGGTATTCCCGTTCTCGCTCTTGTTGATACAAATTGTGATCCTTCTCCTATTGACTATGTCATTCCATGTAATGATGACTCTTTAAAGAGCATCCGTTTGATCATCAATGTCATTAAAGAAAATATTATCGATGCTAAACATAAGCTTGGTATAGAAATTGTTTCTCCAGTGAAATCCTTAGAAACACCCGATCTTGCTGCTTTTGAAACTGGTGAAAATGATCCATCCCAGGAAGACAATCGACAAGAAGATCTATTAGCAAAAAAATTTGACGGCGAGGCAAACTAATGAGCGACTTTTCTATGGAAACCCTAAAAACATTAAGACAACAAACTGGTGTGGGGTTAACAAAGTGTAAGGAAGCTTTAGAAGCTTGCGCAGGAAATCTAGAAGAAGCAGTAGTCTATTTGCGAAAGCTTGGACTCGCCTCTGCAGGGAAAAAGGAGCACAGGGAAACCAAAGAAGGCGTAATTGCAGCTAAAACTGACAATAACGGAACTGCTTTAATTGAAGTAAATGTAGAAACCGACTTTGTAGCCAATAATGCTGTATTTAGAGACTTCGTTTCCAGTTTGCTCAATGATGTTTTAAAATATAAAGTCGATACTGTTGATGCCCTATCTCAAGTAGTTTCTTCTCAAGATCCTTCTCTCTCTGTAGATGAGTTAAGAGCAGTTACTATGCAAACGGTAGGAGAAAACATCCGTATTAATAGAGTTGCCTATCTTCCTAAAGACTCAAACTCCAGTATAGGTATCTATTCTCATGGTAATGGGAAAACCGTTGCTCTGACTGTCCTCATAGGCTCATCCATTGCCGAAGGTTTAGCGAAAGACATTGCTATGCACATTGTTGCTGCTCAACCTCAATTTCTAAGCAAAGAAAGTGTTCCTGCTGAAGTTATTGCTAAAGAAAAAGAGGTTATCATTTCTCAAGTCCAAGGGAAACCCCAAGAAGTAGTTGAGAAAATTGTTTCAGGAAAATTAAATACATTCTTCCAAGAAGCCTGTTTATTAGAACAACCATTTATTAAGAACTCTGACCTTTCTATTCGTGACTTAATAGATGATTTCTCAAAGACCTCTGGAAGTTCTGTTGAATTAAAACAGTTCATTTTATGGAAAATAGGAGCTTAACAAAAACATGGCTAAGCAAACTACACGAGTCTTGTTTAAGATTTCTGGGGAAGCATTATCCAAAGATTCTAGCAACCGAATTGATGAAATGCGCTTATCCCGGCTTGTATCAGAGCTAAGAGCGGTTCGTAATAACGATATTGAAATTGCCATTGTTATTGGTGGTGGTAATATTTTAAGAGGGCTTGCTGAGCAAAAGGAACTTCAAATTAATCGTGTATCAGCAGACCAGATGGGTATGTTGGCGACTTTGATCAACGGTATGGCAGTAGCAGATGCTTTAAAAGCTGAGGATATTCCTTGTCTTCTGACCTCTACCTTATCCTGCCCGCAGTTAGCTGATCTTTATACTCCACAAAAATCTATTGAAGCTTTGGATCAGGGTAAAATTCTTATTTGCACCACTGGAGCAGGATCTCCTTATCTCACTACAGATACTGGAGCCGCTTTACGAGCTTGTGAATTGAATGTTGATGTTTTAATTAAGGCGACTATGCATGTCGATGGTGTCTATGATAAAGATCCTAGGCTTTTCCCGGACTCTGTAAAATATGATTTTATATCTTATAAGGATTTTTTGAGCAGTCAGTTAGGAGTAATGGACGCGTCAGCAATTTCTCTCTGTATGGATTCTCATATTCCGATTCGTGTCTTTAGCTTTTTACAACACTCTTTAGAGAAGGCTCTGTTTGATCCTACAATTGGGACATTAATTAGCGAGGATATCAATCATGTCAGTTCTCCAAGAAACTGAGAAAAAAATGGCTGCGGCCCTAGATTTTTTTCATAAAGAAGTAAAGTCATTTAGAACGGGGAAAGCTCATCCAGCATTAGTAGAAACTGTTATAGTGGATGTTTACGGCACTACAATGCGTTTATCAGATATTGCTTCGATTTCTGTCGCTGATGTCCGTCAACTTGTTATTTCTCCCTATGATGGAAATAATACCTCGGCGATTGCCAAAGGAATTATTGCAGCGAATTTAAATTTGCAACCAGAAGTTGAGGGATCAATACTGCGGATTAAAGTTCCTGAACCTACTGCGGATTATCGACAGGAGATGATTAAACAACTTCGCCGTAAGTGTGAAGAAGCTAAGATCAATATTAGAAATATTCGAAGAGAAGCGAACGATAAATTAAAAAAAGATTCTACACTTACAGAAGATGTTGTAAAAGGCACTGAAAAGAAGATTCAGGATTTAACTGATAAGTTCTGTAAACAACTTGATGAACTAACAAAACAAAAAGAATCGGAAATAGCTTCGATATAAGCATCTAGTACTTTTCGATTTTTCTTAGGGTTTTTCTTGACCATATAGAGGGAAAAGATTGCTCTAAAGAGAGAAAATTAGTAAACTTTATTCGTCTTGGCCCCATCGTCTAGCCTGGCCCAGGACATCGGATTTTCATTCCGGTAACAGGGGTTCGAATCCCCTTGGGGTCAAAGTATAAGACTAACAAGATGTTTCGGGTCTTTAGCTCAGCGGTTAGAGCACCTCACTTTTAATGAGGGGGTCGCAGGTTCAAATCCTTCAAGACCCATTTAGTTATTCTTGTTAGCCTTTTTTCTAAAAAATAATTTTCTCCTTAGTTCTATTTTTGCTATGAGTACTAGGTACCAAGCGGAACGGAGCTTAACTCATGGTGAACCCACCCAATCCCCAGTGTTATCATTGTCAAAAGCCTGCGACCATATGTTATACAGAAATAGATAAAGATAGGACGATACGTTCTTACGTATGTCTAAGCTGTCCTTGTCCTAGCCACTACTATAATAACGAACACCTTAACCTACCTCAAGTAGGCGGGGTTGTTACTGTAGAATGTGGTAATTGTAAAACCAAATGGCATTCTCGAGAAGAAGGTGAGCAGCTTCTAGGTTGCTACCAGTGTTATACAAACTTCAAAAATCAGATTACGACTAAGCTTAAGAATGATGGCGCAGTGTCTTCATCATTTACTATGGAAAAGGGTCAAGGTTATCTCCATATAGGTCGCGCACCTGGAGAATCTTCGAACACAAACCCTCTTTTAAAACTTATAGCATTAAATGAAGCTTTACAAGATACCCTAGAACGAGAGGACTATGAGCAAGCAGCAGTAATCCGTGACCAAATTAATCATTTAAAAACCAAAAATTCACATGACTCTTCCCAATGATTTATTAGAGAATTTGGTAAAAAGAAAGGAAAATGGGCAGACTAACAAGGTATGGCCTGCAACAACATTTTCTTTATCTAGAAATCTCTCTGTATCTAAGTTCCTTCCTTCTTTATCTAGAGAACAGAAATTAGAAATTCTTCAATTTATAACATCTCATTTCAACAATATTGAAGGTTTCGGGGAATTTATTGTTCTACCCTTAAAAGACATCCCTCTATGGCAAAAAGAATTTCTATTTGAACATTTCTTGCTCCCCTATGATGTGACAGGAAATCCTGAAGGTGAGGCTCTTATAGTTAGTAGGTCGGGAGACTTTTTAGCTGCTATAAACTTCCAAGATCATCTGATAATACATACGATCGATTTTCAGGGAAATGTTGAAAAGACTCTTGATCAACTAGTACATTTAGATAGCTGTCTTCATAATAAGCTATCTTTTGCTTTTTCTTCGGAATTTGGATTTTTAACAACTAATCCTAAAAATTGTGGTACGGGTTTAAAAACCCAATGTTTCTTACATGTTCCTGCACTGCTATATTGTCAGGAATTTATGGATCTTTTGGATGCAGAGGCTGAGTTAGTAACTTCCAGCCTTTTACCGGGCACGGCAGGATTTCCTGGTAATATTGTTGTATTATCTAATCGCTGTTCTCTAGGACTAACTGAAGAACAACTTCTTTCCTCTCTAAGGATAGCAGCATCCAAAGTTAGTGTTGCTGAGGTTGCAGCAAAAAAACGGCTTTCTGAAGAGAATTCCTGCAGTTTAAAAAATCATAGCCTCCGTGCTCTGGGGCTACTTACCCATTCATGCCAGCTTGAACTGAAAGAAACTTTAGATGCTTTAAGCTGGATACAACTTGGTATAGATTTAGGATGGATCAAAACGTCTCAAAGTCATCCGATATGGAATCCATTATTTTGGCAAACCCGTCGAGCACATCTTGCCCTACAACAACCTGAAGCATCCAGGAATCTGCAGAAAGATACGATTTCATACTTACGAGCTAATGTATTGAAGGAGTTAACTAAAGACTTATCTACTAATGGCTTTTAATATGATCTTAAATGTAGGGTGTTTAAAGAGTATGCCCAAAGCCGGGGTCGAACCGACGACCTACACGTTACGAATGTGTTGCTCTACCAACTGAGCTATTTAGGCATCTAGTAGGAAATAAAGAACAAAAAAGCCAAAAAAATATACAGTCATACGGCAGACAATATATCTCCTTGGCTTTCCCCCTGAATGCAACAGAGTTAGAAGTTATTCATGGCATAGAATATCATCTTTCTCTTTTATATACCACTACTGAGCTTCTATTTCTAGCACTTTAAAGTCACTGTCCTCCTGTAAAGAAGGAGCTCTCTGACATTCAGGAGCATTGCGAGGAGCCACTTGCATGGATCCTATAT
Source organism: Chlamydia serpentis (assembly GCF_900239945.1). NCBI lineage: Bacteria > Pseudomonadati > Chlamydiota > Chlamydiia > Chlamydiales > Chlamydiaceae > Chlamydia > Chlamydia serpentis. The sequence continues at coordinate 758,829 of NZ_LT993738.1, forward strand.
CGGCTTCCCAGTTATATCTATATCCTTCCTTATTAGTAACACGAGTACCCTCTTCAAAGCTACTGATCACCTTAGGCTTTATAAACATCATAATATTACGTTTTTGCCTTTGGTCTATAGTACGGCTAAATAAACCGCGAATCAATGGTATAGAGTTTAGTAAAGGAACTCCTGAAACGACTTTCGTAGTTTTATCTCTAATATGACCACTCATAACTAAAAAACAGCCGTCAGGAATTTGCAAGCGCGTAGCTGCATAAGTTTTATCTGTGATTGGAGTTAGGGATCCGGAAGCAGAATGTAATTCTGATATAGTTTGTTCAATCTGGAGGGTAACTACATTATTAGGAGCTACTGTAGAGGTCACTACAAGATTAACTCCAATATCTTCGTAATCGATATTTTGAGTTACAGTACCCGTTTCTTGAATAATAGTGTTTGTTGTTTGATATGGGACCGTTTGTCCTACAAAAAACGAAGCTTGTTGTGTATCCTGAGCCATAATTCTAGGATTCAAAACAATAATAGTATCACCATCTTGATCAAGAGCACTGAGTAGGCCGCCTAAAGTTAGGAATGACTTACCTTTATGGCTTAAGACATTTCCGATAATTCCTAGACCAAATGCTGATGACGAATTCAGCATATCAGAAAATCCTGTCAATTGACCTGGTGTGGGAAGGGGAATTGAACCAGGATTTGGCGTAGCAGGAGGTACTGTTGCTTTTGTAGGTGTCACTATACCAGTGTTATTTAACAATCCAGAAGCATAAGCGACTTTACTTTGCTCATCGCCTAAAGCCACCCACTGAACTCCGAAATCCCAAGATTTTTCTAAACTAGTATCTAGAATTAAAACTTCAATATAAACCTGTTTAGGAGGTAAATCTAAACCATTCAACAGGCTAACGACTCTATCAACATTTCCTTGGTTTCCGATAATAACTATTGAGTTATTCACTTCCAACCATTGGATACTATTCAGAGTATTAATGAAATCTTCATCCATAGCCGTAGTTACATATAAATTATAACCAATATCTTGGAGAGCATTAGCAATTACCTCTCCATTTTGATATTTCAGCTTGTACATGAAAAATCGCAAACTCTTAGGATTGCTGGTTCCTGTGCCACCCAAAGCTAAGGATGTACTCACAGCATCATCTAGAGTATGTGCCATTTCTGGAACATCTAAAGACTTTAAGAGTTGTTCGGCTTTATTAGCAAGACGTGGAGAAGAGACTACGAAAATTTTATTAGTTCCAGGTTGAATAAACATCTGGAAGGCCTCATCTTCAGCCATAGTACCAAGAACATCTTGGCAATAGCTAACAAGAGCGGCAGGATTGGCGTACTTAACTTCGTACTCAGTCATATCTATAGCTGCACCTGGGGAATCTAAAGCAGCCAGCAAATCACTAACTTTATCAACATTACCGGCGATATCTGAAATAATGATATGTCGGGTAGCTTCTGAGGCACTAACAATAGCATCATGAGAAAGTAAAGGTTGAATGATACTTACGGCTGCAGCAGGACTGACACTATAAAGACGGAATACTCGAGTAACAACAACAGCTTCACAAGTTTCTTTTAAAGAACTGTCTGTTACTACTGTAGAAAGTTTAGAAAGATGTGGGTTACGATAAATAAGGACATTATTTCCTTGTTCGACAACTTTCAAGTCATGCATTTTCAAGACTTGCAGTAAAATAGTAGATAAATCATCCACAGAAGTAGGATCGTGGGAAACAATAGTTACATTGAATTGCAGATCATTACTATCAAAGACAAAGTTAGTACCAGAAATTTTGCTTACAAATTGCAATAACTCTAGAATTGAAATATCTTCAAAATTTACAGTATAACCATTATCTTTAAGATCTTCACAGGTAATTTCTCGTTTTGATAAACGTTCCTTCACCTTTTCTTCCTCGGACTTTTCTTGAGATACAGTAGGTGTAACTACTGTTTTCTCTTTCATAGGCGAGGGTTGCAAAGGACTTGAGATATTTTGTTTAGAAGAGTTAGTCGTTGATTTTGTTGTAGTTTTGATCTCTTTTTCAGAATTTGTTGAAGAAACTTGTTCTTCAAGTTGTTTTTTTATACTTAGGTTAACAGCATTGATTGCTCGGCGAGCATATTGCTGCTTATCTTCCCAAACCTGAATATTATCAAGTTCTTCTTGAGACACTGCAGGTACGGGTTCTTCTTCTTGTTTGGGTAAAAAACGAGGAGACTTCTTTATATTTGTACTAGATTTATACTCTATTCGAGATTTCTTTCTCTCTTCAAGTTCTCGTAAAGTTGTAGGTTTTGCAGGCAATACTGATCCTGCATTCTTTTTAAAATTTGTGTTTGCGGGTTCTAATTTAGAGAAAACTTTACTTGGAATAGAACCAGGAGTTGTTTTTTTACTCTGATATTTTTTTGCTGCAAGCGAAGCTGCTGAGTTTTTAGGACAAGCAGCTAGATGTTTTTTTTGGTCTCTAGGATTGTGTTTTACACTGTCAGAAGTATCTACTGACTTTTGCGAACTTACACCGAGTAAAACTAAATCTAAAAAAAAGAGAGCACTTAAAATCCCGATCTTTTTTTTCTTTTTTTTGATGAGTTGCAAGACTTTTCTTCCAATGTTCAATGTCACAGTTTTCACCGGATTCTTTTTAAGCTAATGAGCGTTGAGGGATAAGCACTTCCATTCGCACAACCTGGGATTCCATCACATATGCTCTCTATAGGACAGAATATAGCTTTTTGCCTTCTATCTTGCAACTCTGCGAGTGATAGGGTTTTGAAAGACGCAAAAGATTCATCTAATTGTAGCGTACTTACTACAGCTTCATCACCTATTTCCCATGCAACCTTGGTTTCTCGAATTTGTAAAGAAGAAATTTTCCCCAACCCTGGAGAAAAGCTCACAAAGTCTCGGCAAACGCTTCCCTGTCTTTTTATCCAGAAAACGGTTTTCCCACAAGCTATCCAAGAGAGTTCCTTATTTTCTTTCGAAATATCAAGACAAAGTATAGAGATACCCGCTTCATCCATAGGTACTTCCATACGAATCAAGAACTCATTAATTTCGCATATTCTATCTAAAAGAGGACGTCTTATATCTTGTTGGGAAACCAAACTTTTTATAACAGATAAAGCCACAGTTACATTACTGGTAGGACTATAGCCCAACCATAGATTAAAAACATCTTCTTCAAGCAACGTATCATAATATGCATGAGGATACAAGGGATATCCTTGATGATAGACACGACCAGATATAAAATTGGGAAACTCTAATGTTTTTGATGCTAACCAGTATCGCTGTTCTTGGAGTTGTTCATAGAATGCTGTAGTCTGATCTTTGACTCGTAAATCTTTATCCATATCTCCAGACATACGGTAGTGCTGCAAATCTTGGATAAACTCTCGAATCGAGCGATAGCGAGCTTGAGGCGAGGGCTGTAGAGCTTTTGATAAAATTTTACTTATCCTTTCAGGAACCAAGGATATAAAGACTCTTCCTAAAGAAAGATGTCCTAAGATAAGTTCATAAGCTAATAACCCTAAAGCATAGATATCCGAAGCAGTAGAATGAGGCTCTCCTTGACGTTGTTCCGGACTCATATAATAGGGAGTGCCCGCAACTTCAGGATGGCTAGAATAGATCTCCGAGTCCCAAGCAGCGAGTCCAAAATCTATAAGTTTGATTTTTCCCTGAGACGTAATTAAAATGTTTTCAGGTTTTATATCTTTGTGGAGGATATCCCGATTATGCAAATACTCCAAAGCCTGCGCAATATCAAAGATGATATTTATAGCTCGAGGTAAAGAGATAAACTGGCTAAGGATAAAATCTCTTAAAGAAACACCCTCTATATATTCCATAGCAAGATACAAGCAATCTTGCCATTTACCATAGCGATAAAATTTAACAATATTAGGGTGAACAATTTGATGAAGACTCTGAGCTTCCTTAAGAAAATTATGAACAGCACGGCTATTGAAAGAATCAAAAGGGGAAAAAACTTTTATAACCGTAGTATGACGTGTTTCAGGATGCAATCCTTGAAGAACTCTACTTCTTAACTTCTTGCTTAAAATTTTTTTAACATGATATCCGCCAATCACCTGAGATTCAGGAAGAGGGATGTCGCTACGACAATCCATAAATCAAATCTTTCTTTATACCTCTAAAACGCGAATCCCTAAAACATCTCCCAAAGCAATAATTTCGCCCCTTCCGACCTTAGCTCCATCTAAGATAATATCTATACCATGTGCTGGATGGGCTCGCAAATTCAATACACTCCCTAAATTCAGCTTAATAAATTCATCAACAGCTAACGAATACCTCGCCACTTCAACTACCAGCTTACTGTATCCAGGAAGGGGAGCTGCAGGAGCTGGTTGATTATCAGGAAGAGGAGGGTCTTCATGAGCAAGATTAGGATAACTTGTGATCTTAAATTCTCCTGAAGAGAGACTTAAAAAACGCCCACCAAAAAACTGATGATTTTGCACTGTAAGTAGAGCTCCGCTTTCTTCTGTTTCAGGATCATAAAGGCAACTATCTAACATAATAAATGATCCTGGAACTACCTGATGCCATTCCTCTTGAGTCAGCTGAGAATATCCCACTTCTACAGAAAGAGAGAGCAATTGTGTTTGATCTATATTGTGAAAATCTGCCTCTTCACTTAGATCAGAGAAAAACTTTTGAGAACTTTGAAAAGTTTCTTGAGGTAATAATAGACGGAAGTGAACATTTTTGCCGTCTAGGCGCAGAGAAATATCTACAACCTGGTAAGAACCTTTTAGACTTTTAGCAGTAAATAAGGCCTCACCAGCTACTTTAGCAGATAAAGAGGGAACCCACTGTAACTCTTCAAATAATTTACAAATTTCTGCTACAAAATAGTAATGAAAACCTAAGAGTTTATCTTTCTCATAAAAATATGAAGCGAGACTAGCATCATCGAATACTGCTACCATGAGTTCCTGGAGGTCCTCTTCAGATGTTAGGAACAATATAGTTCCTACTTCCCAAGGCTGGACTACCATAGGTTGTATTAAGAGATGCAGACCAAATTCTTTAGTTGCTTCTAGAGCAGTTATAGATCCCCGAAAGCTTATAGAAATTTGGACATCTTCGATTCGAAATTTCTCTCTGATTTTATGTTGGCTAAGTTCCTTTGGGAACTGAGGAGCAGCAATCTGCTCCTCAGACTTTCCTAGGGACCTTAAAAAACTATTCCGAGATTTTAACCAACTTGCACTAGGATCGGCTGTTACTGCCATAAGTTACCTTTATAAACGTGCTTCTTCAATTGTATAGGAATTTTGTTCTTTATCGTCTTGTTGTTGTTTTGAGTTCTGATCTCTTTGATCCCTCTCTTCATCTCTATGACGGATTGTAGAGGCAATCATATGTAAAGGTGTTTGCATTTCTTCAAGTTTAGGAAGCTGTACTAAAAGATTTCCAACAGTAAATTCTTTTAAAGTCAGTTGATAATTTTTCAAAGCATTTACTAAAGAAGTAAGCTGACTAGGATTATTTACTACAAGATTAGCCGCCTCGGTCATCTGCGCAGCATCTACAAAACTTGAGAATTTCACAGAAAGCTCTTTCCCAGATTGCACTAATGTAAGATTAGCTCCAGCAAAGACTTCAGGAACATTAGCATTAGCATCTAATACCAATTCCACAAGCTGATCACCGTTCATTTCAGAAATAACCATCGATTCTACAGTAGAAAGAATGAGATCTTGTATCCACTGCGTATCGATGCCAGCTACAGCTACAGGAGCAACTTCCACAATAGTTTCTGTCGATCCGACTCCTGCAATATCTATGAGAGACATACCAGCAAAAGCATTTTCAGCAAAGCAAAGCTCTTGAGACTCTTCTTTTAGCTCTTCCTCTTTTCCCCCTGCCTCAGCGATTTCATCATTAACACGCTTATCATCATCAGAAAGCTTTCTAGATTCTGTACGTGAATGACTTTTATTTGAAGAGGCTTTTTCTTGGCGTGTTTGTTGCTTTCCTTCTAAAGAAAACACCTGAACATCACGATTATCTTTAGGTTCAGGAATAGCTTGAGAGTCGTGATGCACATTACGTGTATCTGTTTTAGAGCTGTATAATGATTCTGTTGTTTTGTTTAATTCCATGAACTAGCGTCCCCCTGATTCACGTTTTTTTTTCTGGCGCAGTTGAAAAAGCAATTGCCCCATCTCATCTTGTTCTTTTTCTTCAGCACGAGCTTCTTCTTTGAGAGCTTCCTTCATCCACTCTTCTTTATGAAGTCGCGTTTTCTCTTCCTCTTTTCTACGCTTAGCTAAATTTACTTCTGCTTTTTCAAGTTCTTTAGAAGCAGCCAGCACAGCATCTTTCTGTTTGTTTACCTTTTCTTCTTCTTCTGAGAGCTGCACTGCGACTACTTTAATGTAAGACTTAATCTGCAAAACAGCGTCACTCGTTGTGCCTTCATCCAACAAATCACGAAGTTGCTGGATTTTTTGCATATAATGATTTTTAACTTTATCGCGCTCGGCTTCTTTTTCTCTTAATTTCTCTTGTTCTATTTCTAAAAGGCGTCGTTTTTCTTTAACAATTTTTTCAGCTCTATCTACACGATCCTTTTTAATCGTTAAAACAGGCTCTAGCGGATATTTTGCCACAGTATACTACTCTTTATTTAGCGGAAAATGGCGCGCAGTTGCTGTGCTGCTTCCTCATAATTTGTTTTTTCATGGATATCTTGCTTTAAAAAGCGATTCAACTTGTCAATATGGTCAATAGCAAAATCTACTTCACGATCAGAGCCCCGACGATATTCTCCAATACGAATGAGCATCTCATTGGCTTTATATTTAGCCAAAACTTCCCTTGCTTTCCCTATTATGCGTCTTTGTTCTTCAGGAACAATAGCTGTCAACAATCGACTAATAGAGGCGAGTACATCGATTGCAGGATAATGATATGCCTGAGCTAGAGCGTTAGATAGGACAATATGCCCGTCAAGAATAGATTTAACTTCGTCTGCAACAGGTTCATTCATATCATCACCTGCTACTAAGACTGTATAAAACGCTGTAATTGTTCCTTTGTCAGAGGCTCCTGATCTTTCTAAGAGGCGTGGTAGTGTGGAAAAAACTGAGGGAGTGTACCCTGCTCTAGCAGGAGGTTCTCCAGCAGCTAAACCCACTTCCCTTAATGCACGAGCAAATCGTGTAACAGAATCCATCATAAGGACTACAGTTTTACCTTGGTCACGAAAATACTCTGCAATTGCAGTTCCCACATAAGCAGCATTAAGTCGTAATTGTGACGATTGATCAGAGGTAGAAACAACGACTACCGAACGTTTCATTCCTTCTTCTCCTAAGTCCCCCTCAATGAACTCACGTACTTCACGCCCTCTTTCTCCAATAAGCGCAATTACATTAACGTCAGCTTCTTCAGCATTTCTTGCGATCATACCTAGAAGTGAAGATTTCCCTACTCCGGCACCAGCAAAAATTCCAATACGCTGCCCCCTTGCAACCGTAAGCATACCGTCTATACAACGTACACCTGTAGATAAAATCTGTCGTAATTTTGCCCTGTGTAAAGGATCGGGAGGCGCACGAAAAATAGGAAAAGTTTCATCAACATTCTGTAGTGGGCCCTTAGCTTCTACGTCTATAGGTTCTCCCAACCCATTCAGAACTCGACCTAACAAACCATTACCTGCGCGGATATGTAGAGGCAAGCCTGTAGGGATGACTTCGGAAGAAGGACTAACTCCTGTCAGCTCTCCTAACGGAGAGAGAAAAGCAAAACTTTGGGTAAAACCGACAACTTCTGTAACTAAGGGCTCCATACCACTACGTTTTACTAAACACACTTCTCCAACACGTACGTTAGGAACTACGGCTTTGATCAACATACCAACGACTTCTGTAATGCGTCCTACTACAGTCGTAAGATTCACATCGCTGAGTTGAGACATGAGCGCATTAAAATCTGTTGTTAATTGATCCATGTTAGCCCAATTGCGTTGTCATAATCGTTTTCACACTACTTACAGAGGTGCCTACAATACTAGCAAAAAGCTCTGCTCTTTGAGTAGCCCGCTGCACAGCATATTGTACTTTGAGGAAATTTGCTAAACTTTCGCGACTACCATCTCTATCAGAAAAATAGAGTAGAGCGCGATTTAGGACTTCTTCCCCAGAAGAAACCCAGTTGATTACTTTTCTTGTCACTGAGGCATCTTCTGTTTGATCTCGTGTTTTAGCATCTTGTTGGGTATGCACAGCAATCGTATTTAAGTCATCGCTAATTAAATCTATGATAACGCCTACAGCTTGAAAATGTTCATCTGCAAACTGTGCTGTTGTCTGACTATCTTCGAATGTCGTACGAAAATCCCAAAGGCGTCCTTTAAGATTATTTATCTGCTCTTGAAGCTCTTCTGATTCCAAAGCATTTTGCAACTCAGGATCAACTAAATTAGAATTTTGATCTTGCATCAATGCCATGGGGTTAGGCTTAAATCCTTCAACAAGAGCATCTCCTTTAGGCGTAGCATGTGATCCCAAAGCAAATGAAGGTATCTCTTTTTTTAATTCACTGGGTAAAGGAGTGCCTGTATTTTGATTTACAGATTGAATTTCTGCATTTTCATCAAGATTAGGAAAATATTCTATAGGGTCTATCATACAAAAAAACCATCTTACTATTCTTTATTTAGCCAAAAACTCAGCCCAAAGGACCTGCGCTCTTTGTAACTAAAGTATCGTGCCAATCTAACACAGATTGAGCAAGAGCTCGTGTAGATTCTATTTCACAATTTGCCATCACTTGATCAGCAAATTTGAGGCAACTTTCTAAACTCTCTCTACGGACTTCAAAAGAGCTTCCTTGATGTAAAACAATTAGCATATGCGTAAGAGATAAAAAGGCTTTTATACTCCAATTGTCTTCGTTTCCTTGTATAAGAGCATTTAAACGTTCTTCCGCGTCAAAAAGCTCCATTTTATGCAAAGAAATTAACGCTAGTCCCAGATCATGACCATAATGATTAGGGTTTAGAATATGCAAAGACTGAAAAAGTTTTCTTGCGCTCTCTTCATCTCCTTGTTTAATGGCCAAAAGCCCTGCTTCAAATAACAAAGCAAAGTCTGCTTCAAATATTTCCAAATCTCCCATGATCCTTTCCTTATATTATTAACTTCCCTTAACGGCTCTAGCCATTGTGATCATCTCTGTATTCACAGCAGTTAGAATGTTTGATACAGATTCCATATACTGTGATAAAATCTGCATACGGAATTGCAAATTAAACATGGTTCCCAAGTCCACAGTACCTTGTGTTGATGTTTCTAATTCAGTTAAATATTGCTGAACACCCTTAACGTAAGTACATACACCGTCAAGCATCTTATTAAAATCAAATGCTGTGCAGCTTTTATTCGTAGCCATAGATTTCTCCCCTCTGGATCTTTATATCATCTTGCGGTTGATCCGACCCAAAACTTTTTGCAGAGCCACATAGCCTGCTAACAACGCCTGTTGTTGCCCAAAAGATTCTTTGTCTGATCCTTCTCGAAGAAGTGCGTTTAACTTGTGAACTTTATTTTGAACTTTATTTTTAAGTTCTTGAGCTTTGTTCTGATCTTGCATATCTTGTTCTAAGTCTAACAGCGGCTGAGCATTTTTTTCTTTCGCTGTTGTATTTTCCATATTAAACATAGAATATCTACCTAAATATAAATAATTAATAAATCCCGATACTTGGTTATTTATTGTAGTCGATTTTATATTTCAACCCTTCCTTTTCTAAAAAGATAGTGTTAGGTTGTATACTTGTTACTGTCATACCATCAATAACATCTCCACGCGTTAGGATCCTACCATTGACAACTACATTTATACTTATTTCCCCGTATCTAGAATAGCCTGTGACACGATAACGATTGGGATAACGCAAGTTTAAATCTATAATTCCCTCTTCAGCAGGAAGTAAGACAGCAAAATTCTTAACTAATCTGACTCCAGGAATATTGGAAAGTTCTTGGACAACAGCACGGAACTTATCTGCATCATCATTATTTACATAGCCAGTAAGAATAACCTCACCGTTTACAAAGGCTACGTGAATATTTGCAAAACCTCCTTGAAGAAGGTGACCCGCTATTGCCTTGAGCATTTGCGTTTCAACAACAACTTTATTCTCTAGTAGTGATAGATAATTAAAATGTATATTTAAATAATCGACTAAGCAAGCAGCTTGATCTTCTGTTTTAACATAGCCTGTGATAATAAACTTTCCTGGTTCTGGAGAATGCATGCTGATGCCTTTAAACTCAGGTCGTTTTGACAACAAGATATTCATTTCTTGCCAAACGGCTTCATCATCTATCACGTTGTCATCTATAGATTTTACAAAGGAAAGAGCATCTACTTTATAAAGTAGTTCACTTTTATCTGTACTATTTTTCACATGGCCAATTAAAAAAAGTTGACTGTTTGTTTTATTAAACGTATAGCGCACAGTAGGAAACTGATTAATTACCTGAGCAAGATCTTCTTGATAGTTAATATTTTCTAAAGGAACAACCTCCTTTGTATGAAAAAGAGAGGCCGTCCCTATACCAAATAGGATAGCTAATCCACCAATAAACAAAGTAAGAATGAAGGATCCTGCTGGTAGTGTCGATTTCTTATATTGTTCTTCTTGTTGTAGAGCCTCTTGTTTTTCTAGCTCTTCAGCATCTTGCTGTCTTCCAAATAAATTATAATCTTCAGGGGATAGAGAAGCTACTATAGTATCAGCAGGAGCATGATGATCTATAAGTAAAAACAACGTAGTCCCTAAAGCTACAGCCTGATTTGAACTTAACGTAGAAGTTTTATCAATTTTCCTTCCTTCAACAATCACGCCATTTTTACTCTCGAGATCTTCGATAATGATACCACCATCATTACCTACACTAATTTTTGCATGCTGATGAGAAACACTTAAATCATTAAACACTATGTCACAAGTTGTAGGATCTGTACCTAAAATATAGGTTTTTCCTGAATCTAAATGGAATTCAGCTCCAATATTAGCGCCAGATAGTACTTTAAGTAGAAAACGCGAAGGCTGAGTTAAATCTATAGAGATATTTTTTTTAGCAATTTCGTCGATTTCCGCAGGAAAAATTGTCTGATCAAATCGGAAAAGATCTTGAATATGAAAGGGAGATAGAACAGAATTCTTCGTATGTTCTATCTTCTTAGACTGTTCTTTATTATCCGCCTGAGCTTTTTCATTTCCATCACTATCAATACCAGACTCTTCTTGATCCTCTCCATTACTTTCAGCAAGATGCTCTTCCTCTTCTAGAAAGGCTTCTTCTGATTTCTTATCCTCTAAGTCTTTTTCTACATCGGAAGCTATTACTTCTGCCTTAGATTTGTCTGTTTTTTGTGTTAAATCAAGCTCTTTTTTTTTCTCTATTTTTTTTTCTTTCACAGATTTATTTTTTTTCGAGGGACTATTATCCATAGAAGCGTTCTCAGAAGTCGGATTTGCTGACTTTGGTTGCGGATCTTGACTAGACGAAGCTCCGTTATCTTCCATAATGGCATTCTGGGGTTGTTTATTTCCTTCCTCTCCTTCCGGAGAATCATTTGCATTTTGTGCCTTCGGATTCGAAGATTCTTGCAAAGATTCTAAGGAATCCTCCTGAGCGATTTTGCCTTTTGGCTGATTTTTTACCTTTTTTGCTGATGCAAGAAAAGCATCAGCAAGTTCTTGGTCCTTGTTTGTAATTGGAGCACTACTTGCCTCAGTTCCTTTGGACTTCTTCAAACCATCTGCTTGCGAAGTTGGCGGAGGCTCTGGAACTTGGCCTTGTTGATTATTATCGGACAAATTCTCTGAAGCATTAGGGAAATTTTCTTGAGGCAGCTCAAAATCATAAACAAGATCTTGAGGATCAAAATCATCTAACAAGAAAGAATAATGATTACTTCCTAGTATTAGACTATCTTCATTTTCTAATTGTGTAGTTTCTGTGATTTCAACGCCATTTACAAAAATAGGATTAGCATCATCTAAATTTGTAATATAATAGTTTTCGTCTGTCTTATTGATAAGAGCTTGCGAAGCAGCGAGCTTGATATCTTCAATGGGAATGTCATTAGCACTAGAATCACGTCCTATAGACCAACTTACCCCATCTTCCAAGATAAAAATTAAACCAGACAAGGGGCCTTCATCAACAATTAATCGTACTGCCATTTACTCCACCTTGTTACTATTTACCTAGGCCCAGATCTGACAACCACGTTTCTGCAAAATTCATAAAGCTCTCAACATAACGTACAAAATCATCATAGGTAGTATCCCCAGAAAATCTACGCACCATGACAACACGGCCTTCGGAATCTAGCCCTAAAGCGCTACCTCCTGTTTCCCTACCAAATAAATTACCAATCATCATTTGCAAGTATAATTTTGGTGTATCAGCAGATGGAAGGAAAGCTCCTAAAGAAGCACTTAAAACAATATCGTTATCAGCATTTTGCTGAACGCGTACTTTAATTATCTCACTTATAGGCAGGACATAGGCTCCATCAGCATCAAACTCAAGCGTTGACGTTATACCCATATACGTGGCAAAATTTTTTATTAATTTTTCCAACATACTCGTGTTTTCCAACGCAGCAATGGTTGTCTTTGCTCCACGAGGAATCTAGACAATCTCATTTCTAAAACCTGCTTTTTGTTCCTTTAAATCGAGTTATGCCAATACGAACTTTAAAAATAAAAATGATTTCTTATTTGTAGAAACAGCATTAAGTGATTTTTTTTGTTCATCTTTTTCATTATAAAGAACAAGAGACCACAAGAAAAATCGAGCTGAATTCATTACAAGATTTAATAATATAACCCATCAGTCAACCAAAATACGTTCATTGGCGCATAGATATCGGGGGCGTTCGTACTTCTAATGAAAGCTTAGAGTATTTTCGAAAGCTGTATATGTCAAGAGATGAATTAGGCATTAAAGCATCAATAGCTTAGAACAGAATGAACGCAAGAAGTTGAAATTTGCCTCTGGGATATATGTGAGCTCTTTTTTTCATAAATTTCCCATTGCTTTTTTGCGGCACAAGTTAAAAAAAATTTCGCTTTGTTTGCTTCTTTTTCGCTACACGGCAACCTTTTTTGCATATATTCACTAATAAAATCCATATCTAAATAAATAAAATCTTTAGGGGGTTCTTTCCATAGAAACGTTCGCGGCACATTAAAATCAAATATAATACGATGAGGAACGCTAGCAAGAGTTTGATAGGAAAGATCTAAAAATTGAGAGGCAGGCTCCGAAGAACCAAAGAAAATTACATCATAAGATTGCCTAAACGACAGAGCTTCTCGAGGTAAGGTTAAATACGGCGAGGTTACTTTTTGTCTAGAACAAAAGGTAATATTATAATACCCATTTTGATACAAACTCCCCGCTACTTTTCTATTAATATCCGAGTACCCTACAAATAAAAGGTTAGCATCTACAGACTTACCGTAGATCAGCAACGATTCTCGAATAACGGTTTCTATAGTCACTTCATTACGCGGGAATATTGTTTGTGAGCGATAATCCTTCCCCTCCTTTAAAGCTTTTTGAAATAAAAAGTGGAGATCGAAGGGTAGACTGCGTTGTTTTGCTGTCTTTAAATAAGCTCGTTTAACCTGTCCTTGAATTTCTGTTTCTCCAAAAATCAAGCTATCTAGACCACTAGTAACGCAAAACAAGTGACTAAAACAAGACATGCCTCTATGACAATAAGGACGAACTCCACAAGAAGTAAATTCTGAAAGTAAAGCTGCTTGGGCAATCTGAGGACTTGCTGAATAGTAATACAATTCTGCTCGATGACAAGTAAGCAGAGAAACGAATGCTCCTCTCGGACCCAAACAATTTTGAGCTAAAAAAAGATTTTCTTCAAAAGATTTTAAGTACTGAATAGCACGTTCTCTTTCTTTCAAAGCGGCTTCGCGATAACTAATTCCAACAACTCCTAATACCATAAGCACAATTCGATAATTTCAGAACAGTATGAAGGGAACTTATACCAAATTCACCAATGAAAAGTAACTTAGCTGTATAGACGAACAGAAAATTAGAAGCCATCAAATAATCCTTGAATGCCCGATATCAAACTCTTAAGGTTGATCACCCTCCTAAAAGATCGATGTTGTGAACTATTCTGAGAATATTGAAAATAGACTGTACGTTATAGACTTTAGCAAATGTCTACTGTAAACCAGTAGCATGGGTTATGTTTTTATATTTTGTTCTTCCTTGATTAGGAAAAAGATGTTGGGGTAAGATGCGCCCTAGATTTCTAAGGAGGTTATAAGAATTTCATCCTAAGAATATAGCTTTAGCGGACATACAATTTAAAGCTAAGGCACTAATAAAGTAATAAATTGCTAAAGCAAAGATTTTGAATTACAACTAGGGTTGACGTTATACGCTAATCTTGTCCCTTTCTCTTTGCAGAATAGATAATCGGTCAAAGGATTTATCATCCGCTTTTCTTGAAAATTCAAAAAATATTACATATGGCGGCATATACAGAAGCAAGCATTCTTTCTTTAGCCTCCCTTGAACACATCCGTCTCCGGGCTGGAATGTACATTGGAAGACTCGGAGATGGCTCACAACGAGAAGACGGTATCTATACTCTTTTTAAAGAAGTTGTTGATAATGGCATTGATGAATTCATCATGGGGCATGGAAAATCTTTAACGATTTCTGCTAATGATAAACAAATTACCATCCAAGATCAGGGTCGTGGTATTCCTTTAGGGAAGCTGATAGACTGCGTCTCTAAAATCAACACAGGAGCTAAGTATACCCAAGACATTTTCCACTTTTCAGTAGGGTTGAATGGAGTAGGACTTAAAGCTGTTAATGCACTATCAGAAAGATTTTCTGTACGTTCTGTAAGAAAGAAAAAATACCATTATGCTATCTTCCATCGAGGAGTCCTTCAAGATTCCCAACAAGGCTCTACCAAAGATTCTGATGGGACTTTTGTTTCCTTCTCTCCTGACCCCGTAATCTTTCCTAATTTTGCCTTTAATCATGACTTTCTAAAAGATAAGATCCGTCAGTATACCTATTTACATCCTGGGTTAGAAATTTTTTTTAATGACCAAGTATTCTTTTCCCAGAATGGCATAAAAGATCTTTTTGAGGATGAGGTTCACGAAGAACCCTTATACTCTCCCCTTTTTTTTCATAGCGATAATCTTTCATTTATCTTTTCTCACCTAGAAGGTAGTGCCGAACGTTATTTTTCTTTTGTCAACGGGCAAGCAACTCTTGATGGAGGTACGCACCTTGCAGCATTTAAAGAAGCGATAGTAAAGGGTATAAATGAATTTTTTGGGAAAATGTTTGTTGCTAATGATATTCGAGAAGGTGTCGTCGGTTGCATAGCAATAAAAATAGCTTCTCCTATTTTTGAATCTCAAACTAAGAATAAACTTGGGAATACACAAATTCGCGCGTCTTTAGTTAAAGATGTGAAGCAGGCGATTGTAGAAGCTTTACGTAAAGACAAGACTACTGCGGATCTTCTATTAGAAAAGATAAAATTCAATGAAAAAACACGAAAAAACATTCAATTTATAAAACAAGAGCTCAAAACCAAGCAAAAGAAAGTTCACTATAAAATTCCCAAACTTAGGGACTGTAAATTTCACTATAATGATCGATCTCTTTACGGTGAAACCTCGTCTATTTTCATTACTGAAGGCGAATCGGCCTCTGCTTCCATTCTTGCTTCAAGAAATCCTTTAACTCAAGCTGTCTTTTCTCTGCGAGGAAAGCCTATGAATGTCTTTTCTTTGGAAGAGGCCAAAATGTACAAAAATGACGAGTTATTTTATCTAGCGACAGCTCTTGGCATTACTCAAAATAATACCCAACATCTACGTTATAACAAGGTCATTCTTGCAACTGATGCTGATGTGGATGGAATGCACATCCGCAATCTTTTAATTACTTTTTTCCTCAAAACACTTTTACCTCTTGTAGAAAATAATCACCTCTTTATCTTAGAAACCCCTTTATTTAAGGTTAGAAATAAAGAAATCACTCTCTATTGTTATTCTGAGCAAGAAAAGCTCGACACTTTAAAGCAATTTGGGAAAAAAGACTCTTCGTTAGAAATAACAAGATTCAAAGGTTTAGGAGAGATTTCTCCTAAAGAATTCGCTGCCTTCATAGGTCCTGACATACGACTTACTCCAGTTACGATTACTCCCTTAGAGAATGTCTCTTCAATTTTACAATTTTATATGGGGAAAAATACAAAAGAGCGAAAACAATTTATTATAGATAATCTTATTACTGACTTTTAATTTATGCGTGACGTTTCTGATCTTTTTAGAACACATTTTATGCATTACGCCTCTTACGTAATTTTAGAAAGGGCTATTCCGCATATTCTTGATGGCTTAAAACCTGTACAACGCCGTCTCTTATGGACTTTATTCCTGATGGACGACAGAAAAATGCATAAAGTTGCCAATATAGCTGGAAGGACTATGGCTCTCCATCCCCATGGAGATGCTCCCATTATAGAAGCCCTCGTTATTTTAGCAAACAAAGGGTACCTTATCGACACTCAAGGTAATTTTGGGAACCCCCTTACAGGTGATCCTCATGCTGCTGCCCGTTATATAGAGGCCCGGCTCAGTCCCTTAGCTCGAGAAACTCTCTTCAATACAGATTTAATCAGTTTTCACGATTCCTATGACGGGAGAGAGAAAGAACCTGATATCTTACCTGCAAAGATTCCCCTACTTCTAATCCATGGTGTAGATGGGATAGCTGTAGGGATGACGACTAAAATTTTCCCTCACAATTTTGCAGAACTCTTAAAGGCTCAGATTGCTATTTTAAACAATAAAAACGTTAGCTTAGTTCCTGATTTCCCTTCAGGAGGAATTATGGATGCTTCTAATTATCAAGATGGTTTAGGAACGATTACTATACAAGCTTCGATAGACATCATTAATGACAGAACTCTAATTATTAAACAAATCTGTCCCCAATCCACAACAGAAACATTGATTCGCTCTATAGAAAATGCAGCAAAACGAGGAACTATTAAGATTGATACGATCCAGGATTTTTCTACTGATGTTCCTCATATTGAAATTAAACTTCCGAAAGGTTTTCGAGCAAAAGATGTGATTCCTACTTTATTTGAGCATACGGAATGTCAAGCGGTACTCTATTCTAAACCCACTGTGATTTACAATAACAAACCTGTAGAGTGTTCCATATCGGAAGTACTTAAACTCCACACTGAAGCTCTACAGGGCTACCTTAAAAAAGAACTTTTGTTGCTTCAGGAACAACTAGCCTTAGATCACCACCATAAAACTTTAGAATACATTTTTATTAAACATAAACTCTACGATTCCATCAGAGAATCCCTAGCAAAAAACAAAAAGGTTTCTGCTGATGACTTACATCAGGCTGTATTAAAAGCGTTAACACCCTGGATTACCCATCTTGCAACTCCCCCTACAAAAGAAGATACCTCTCAACTCGCTGGATTAACTATTAAGAAAATTTTGTGTTTTAATGAAGAGACGTGCACTAAAGAGCTTTTAGCCTTAGAGAAAAAACAGAGTGTGGTAAAAAAAGATCTTGGAAGAATAAAAGAAGTAACCATCAAATATCTCAAAGGACTTTTAGAACGATACGGTCATTTAGGAGAGAGAAAAACGCAAATCACAAACTTTAAGGCAAAAAACATGCCTACTTTGAAACAACAAAGCTTAATTTAAGCAATTAAGTTTACTTAAAAATCCTAAAAATAAAAGATAGCAAAATATTTTCTTTTTAAATTAGAATTAAATCAGAGACTATAATTACTACAGACTGAGATTATGGAACCACGTTATATTCACATAAGACCACCTGAACCTAAAACTCTAGAGACACCTAAAACAGAAAAGCCCGGGATTCCTGAATATATGACTATGGCAAATATGCCTCACTTCGAAGGTCCTGTAAAAACCCTTGATCAGCTACGTCTAGCTCTCATCGAACAACGAGGAGTCGAAGAGGGACAAAAGATGTACGATAACTTCATTCAATCTATTTTAATTTCAACATTTGGACTTGTTCATAAAGATATGGATCGAGCACAAAAAGCCTCTAAGCGTATGCGATCTGTGTACAAAGAGCAGTAATGTCTTTTACGTATTTCTTAGCTCTTCCAATAGATGCTCCCACACAAGAACGCCTACTGCGTTCGCCAAAACGTTGGGAGTCTTTACTTAACTCGTCTTTATATCTTAGAATCATTACTCATCAGAATATTCCTTACTTAGCTAAAGAACTTCCTAGATTCCCTCTGTCTATTGAGGACTGGGAAAAAACTGTTCTTCATGTTTCGAGCTTATTAAAGTCTCTGTTTTTATGTTCCGACCTTTCTCCTTTAAGGCTTCTTGTTTGCTCAAAAATTGAGCAGATTACTCTGAAAGATCTCGATTCTTTTAGCCAAAATCGCTAATTCATTGTTAAGGATTTTGTGACCTTTTGTTTGATTCAAGTTTCATGTTTAATGATTTACGGTCGTTCATTAATTAGGTAGATTAGTCCAGAGTGGATTACATTTTTTCACTAAAATGCTTACATCTGTATCAAAAGCATTAAATTATTAAAAAATTTCTAAGTCTTTAAGGATCAGAAAATAAATAAGCCTTTTAATAAAAAGTCTAGATCCTTAACTGTATCAATATTAAACTAGTAAGCAAAGTTATCAAAATTCCAATGAAAACTATTATTTCATTTACTGTAACCAAAGAAAATCTGGAGCGTTTAGATAAGTATCTTACTGAGATATGTCCTAAATATTCTCGAGCTTTTTACCAACAGCATATTTTAGCTGGGCTTGTCCAAATCAATGGCCAAACAAACACGAAGGTGTCTACACGTGTAAATTTTGGCGATTTAATCACCATAGATATCCAAGAAAAAGAAGAGCCTCTTGAGTTAATTCCTGAAGCTATTCCGCTAAATAAAGTCTATGAAGACCCGATGATTTTAGTAATAAATAAGCCGAGGAATATGGTAGTTCACCCTGCTCCTGGTCATTTTCATGGAACACTGGTCCATGCTCTTCTCAATGAGATAGGGGAGAGATTAAAAGAAGAGTTTCCTGAAGAACCTTGGAGGCCAGGAATCGTACACAGACTTGATAAAGACACTTCGGGATTAATTATTACAGCAAAAACTCGGCAAGCAAAAAAAGTTTATTGTGAGCTTTTTGCTACTAAGAGATTAAAGAAAAGCTATTTAGCAATTTGTATAGGCAAGCCAGATGTTATGACAATTCATACAAGCATTAGTAGACATCATAATAAGCGTAAAGAAATGACTGTAAGCTCTCAAGGAAAAGAAGCTATTACTCATTGCCAAGTTCTTGCCTGTAACGGAAAACTGAGCTTAGTTGCCTTATCTCCTGAGACAGGAAGAACTCACCAACTCAGAGTACACATGAAGCATTTAGGAACTCCTATTCTTGGAGATCCAGTCTATGGGATTCCCTCAGTAAACCATAGTTACGGCCTTGACAAACAACAATTGCATGCCTATAGCCTAGATTTTACTCATCCAGAGACTCTACAATTTTGTTCGTTAACAGCTAGTTTACCTGAAGATATGCGTTCTCTCTTAATAAAAGAATTTCAAAATGATAAAATTGTATTGAACAACAAGCTACCAGAATTAGTTTTTAAATAAACAACCATTCATTAAAAAGTTTCCTTATTTTATAAAACAAATTAAAATTAATTAATATTGAATCTCTTTTTAAAGACCATGCGAATCATTTAATAGGATCACTTTATGAAAGAATTTTTAGCCTATATCATTAAAAATCTAGTTGACCGTCCTGAAGAAGTACACATTAAAGAAGTTCAGGGTACTCATACGATTATCTATGAATTAAGTGTTGCTAAACCCGATATTGGGAAGATTATTGGGAAGGAAGGCCGCACAATCAAAGCTATTCGTACCCTACTAGTTTCTGTAGCAAGCAGAAACAATGTCAGAGTTAGTTTAGAAATCATGGAAGATAAGTAATTTTAAACTTTGCTTAAGCCTTTCTTATTCAAGTTGCTAGCCCTGAGGCAATAACCAAAGGCTAGCATTATGCAAATAGCTACATAAGATTAACTATAAAATCGGACCGAGCAGGACTCGAACCTGCGACCATTCGCTTAGAAGGCGAATGCTCTATCCACTGAGCTATCGGTCCATATTCTTGCAGTACTTCAACGTTAACTGGAGTGCTGAGCACGGAAATACACTAGAAAAGTGCTCTATTTAGTATAAATCTAATAAGAAAAAAGTCAATTCTGTCAGGTCGTTTTCTTGTCATGTTTAATTTTATACTTAAAATTAATGAGCAACTTGGATTGTATTCTTCGATCTTATAACCTGGAAACTTAGAATCAATAATTGCTTTATCTTAAAAAAGGAAAGTCATGTTCGACAATAAAATGATCCTAATTGCTGGTCCCTGTGTTATTGAGGGAGAAGATATTACATTGGAGATCGCTTTAAAATTACAATCTCTTTTAGCCCCTTATGCAGATACCATCGAATGGATTTTTAAAAGTAGCTATGACAAAGCAAATCGCTCTTCCTTAGGTTCATTTCGAGGACCCGGCTTAATAGAGGGACTCCGTATCCTTGCTAAAGTCAAAGAAACGATTGGAGTAAAAATTCTTACAGACGTTCATAATCCTCAAGAAGCTTACATTGCTTCCGAGATTTGTGATATTCTTCAAGTTCCTGCTTTCCTTTGCAGACAAACAGATCTTCTAGTTGCAACTGGAGAGACTGGAGCTATAGTTAACTTAAAGAAAGGGCAATTTCTTTCTCCTTGGGATATGCAAGGCCCGATTGATAAAATCCTCTCTACAGGAAATGATAAAATCATTCTTACAGAAAGAGGATGCTGCTTTGGCTATAATAATCTTGTGTCGGACATGCGTTCCATAGCTGTCTTAGGGCGGACAGGTTTTCCTGTGATTTTTGATGCCACACATTCTGTACAACTACCTGGAGCTCTATCGACCCAAAGTGGGGGACAAACAGAATTTATTCCGACACTTTCTCGAGCTGCTCTAGCTGCAGGAGCTCATGGTCTTTTTATAGAAACACATCCCAATCCTAAAATGGCTAAAAGTGATGCAACTTCTATGTTGAGTTTAGATGAATTTGCTGCTCTTCTTCCTATCTGGAATCAATTATTCACTTGTATAAGTTCTTTTAACATGGTTTCGGCATGACAAAATTTTTATATTGTGGACTTTTTTATTCTTTAGGACTTCTTCTTCTAGCGTTTGGAACCGTGGTAGCCATTATTCAAGTGGATCAAATCTGCAATGTTTCTTGCATGAATAAACATTTTCAAGAAGCCCCACCTTTTTTAAAAATAAAAAAGGTTGGAGTTTGTAAACAAATTTGTTCTTCGGAGGATCGATTCTTCAACTGCAAGGTAGATAAATCTTGTATGGAACTTCATTTCCCACAATCTAACTATTCCTGCAAAGAATATCTTTCTAGACTATCTGGTTATGTTCTAACTGAAAATTTTGAAAAACAAATGCAGTTCCAAGGAAACTCCGGACTACTGAATTATCGAGATGGTTCCTTACATGTTTATGACTGCCGTTTCCAAATAGACCCTTTACCTGGTTACGAATCTTCAGACAAGAACGATAGTTCTTCAGGAGGCATGAAAACTCTTTATCTATCTCTATTAAGGAAATAAGCTTTTATGCCTATACTTTCTGTCTGTAACCTTGTAAAGAAGTATAACAAAAAGCCTGTTACAAATGATGTTTCCTTTCAAATAAATCCCGGTGAGATTGTTGGTCTACTAGGCCCTAATGGTGCAGGAAAAACAACAGCATTTTATCTTACTGTAGGGTTAATTCGTCCTGATTCTGGAAAGATTATTTTTAAAAATGTAGATGTCACAAAGAAAACTATGGACCACCGTGCACGGTTAGGCATTGGTTACCTGGCCCAAGAGCCTACAATTTTTAAAGAATTGACCGTTCAAAATAATCTTATCTGTAT
This sequence comes from Chlamydia serpentis, assembly GCF_900239945.1. NCBI lineage: Bacteria > Pseudomonadati > Chlamydiota > Chlamydiia > Chlamydiales > Chlamydiaceae > Chlamydia > Chlamydia serpentis. Next base: position 780,999 of record NZ_LT993738.1, read on the forward strand.
TTTAGAAATCATTTACAAAGCACGTAAACAACAATCTCATCTTTTAAATACTTTGGTAGATGACCTGCAGCTTGGTTCTTGCCTTCATAAAAAAGCAGGTACACTTTCTGGAGGAGAGCGACGTAGATTAGAGATTGCCTGCGTATTAGCTTTAAATCCTAGCGTATTACTATTAGACGAGCCTTTCGCTAACGTAGATCCTCTAGTGATTCAAAACGTCAAGTACTTGATTAAAATCCTTGCGGGGCGTGGGATCGGTATTTTAATTACGGATCATAATGCTAAAGAGCTCCTTTCTATTGCTGACAGGTGCTATTTAATTATTGATGGAAAAATTTTTTTTGAAGGCTCCTCAAGTCAAATGATCAGTAACCCTATGGTAAAACAACATTATTTAGGAGATTCATTCTCATACTAATAGGTTGTTTAGGACACTTTAGAATCAGGAAAATTACTGCCACCAAGGATTTGTGCTAATGCTTCAAAGCCATCTTCCTCAAGAATCGTCACACCAGGCTTAATTCCCCGCTCTGCTAGTTTAAACGCCTTAAAAGTATTGCAAATGCGTCCTGTGAGTCTAATACCCACCCCTTTCAAATTCATGACGGAAGCATAATCTCCAAACATCTTTAACGAAAGCTCGCAAGCAGTAACTGCAAAAAGAATTTGATCTTTAGGATAGCGCTTCTTTAAGGCGTATAGATGTTTAGCTATGTCTATAAATGTAGGGATGATCACAATATCATATCGATATACATTCAAACACATCATTGTCCCTATAGAACATGAAGTACAGATAGGATTCGTAGGATCATATTGACAAGCGTCATTAAAACGACCTTTAGGACATCGTTTAGGCTTTTGACAGTATGAAAATCCAATTAACAATTTTCGGTTAGGACAATTTAGCTCTTCTATAAGATCATTTACGGTATTGCAGTTATAAAAAAACAGATTTCCTTTCTGCAATGCTTCCTTAGGAACAAGCAATGCTCGTGCTAATCGAACACAGGAACGAGGATCTTTTAAAAAATAATAAACAAGTTGCCTAGCATCTTTTAAAGAAGCAAGATACGCAAGAGTCTTTATACGCAAACCCTTCATCGTAGCTTTAGTAATATAAGGAATATTAGGTTTGTGTTCTGGCTTAGACATAAATATCGAAAAAAGAAAATCAATAACAATTGCATATTACCACTAAGGGTGACCCTTAGTGGTAATACAGAAAGCCCATAGAAACTTAGTTCCATAGTCCTTAAGATAGAGTAGCAATATCTTCGGTAGTATACAGTCTTAGTGATAATCTAATCCAGAGGTTCATCCTCAGAAAGAACTTCTTCAGCAATGGCTTTGATTGTTGCAAGTCCTTGAGGGAATCCTAAACTACATAATAAATCATTAACTTGTTCTAATTCTGTAGTCAATTGGTCATTGATAAACTCTAAGCGAGCTAACTGCTGTTGAATATGAAATGTTGGGTACATAAGGCCTCTCCTTAACGATTCATAAAGAAGAGGAGCAAAAAACATGCCAATATCTTTTTGAGATTAAAAATTTTTATAAAAATTAGAGATTCAACCTAAAAAATTTATCTCTATCCTGTTAAACTTCTTGCTAAACTTAAGTACATCTGATTTAAAAGTTGTAAAGAAGTAGCCACTACGGTCCACTCTTGTTGCATAGAAGTTAAGTGCATCTGCAAGTCTAATTGGAAATTCTGCCCCATATCTGCAAAAGATTGTTGATCTGACTGTATTGTGGACTGTAAAGGGAACATTCCCCCACTAATCGTATTCCCTACTAATCCTGAAACTAAAGCTTCTTCTAGAATCTGCAAACGAGACTGCCATTGCGTTTGACCGCCATTAACTATAAACGTCCCTGCCACAGAACCTGCAGATATAGACAACGGCAGAAGATAGTTCTGTAATAACACCAGAGATCCTGATATAGCATTGATATTATCTTCGTAATCCCTTAGGTTATCTAGAATCGTTGAGCGTTGCTCATTAGTGAGTTTATCATCCTTAAGGACTCTATCTCTTTCTTCTGCAAGAACTGTAAGTGCTTGACGTGTCTCTTGAAGATATAAAGCAGCCTGTTTCCGCTCTAGGTCTAGTTTTGCCTGAGCGCTCTGTTGAGATCCCGGAAAAGCATCAGATCCTCCAGCACCTACTGCTGGTTGTTGACCCACATAACTAGCAAAATTGAAATATGTAGCTCCATTAACATACTGAGAGGTAGAATTAAGGACATTATTTCCTACGGATGATCCTAAGTTACTGTAGTACAGCTTGGTGTAAATTTCATTTAAATAATCCACCTCTTTAGGCATGTAGCGATCTATTAAAACAGAAGCCACAGCTGATGGTAGGGGCAAGGCTCGCAATTCACTTGCTTGCGCTAACAATTGTCCATTAAACAGTTCGTTTTTCATACTCGTGAACTGCTTGAGCTGCTCCTGGAGCTCTTGTATTTTGTTCCCCATAGTTTCTGATTCTACATTAGCAAGAGCCTTAAACCGAAAATATGCTCGTGCTGTTGCCTCAGCACTTCCTTGTGCTAGCCGGGTAATTTCAGGTAAAAACCCTGTAGAGCCATAGTTTAAAAGGATCTGATTAATCTCAACTTTTCCACTGTTGTTTATATATATAGTATACTGAAAATTGTTTGAGTTAACTGTTATAGAAAACTGTCCATTAGAATTTACAATTTGATTCATTGCACCTTTCATAGCTGGAGCTAAATAAAAGTCTGTGTTATCCAGTTCTTTAGCTTCTTCTAAAATAGCAGACTTAACATCCTCCATCGTAGCACTGGGATTTAAAGCAACTACAGTAGATGCAGTGAAGTATGCCCAAATAGCACCGAGATGCTCACCGCCTTTAAAGGAATCCAAAGATTTTACACATTCATTAATAAGTGTTTTTTGTTCTGTAGTTAATTCATTAAAACGCGAATTGATACCCCGTGCTGTCTGCAAAGCTCCAGCTATAGCTGCACTACTGATGTCTCCCTGTGATACACTCAAGTCAATTGGGGCAAACACCCCAATTAAAGAGCCTACAAAGCTAGTCAGATTAGAGAACATAGTTCCCTGATGCTGGTTAACATAGATGCTGGCTGCAACTACAGTATCAAAAGATGTTAAAGCATTAACTTGATCTTTATATAATCCTGTTATGTCCTGACAGAAACTAATTTTATCATTTCTGGAAAGTTCAGAAGAATCTATCAATGCAGCTAGTTTCTCTCCAGCATCTGTGATCTGTTGTAGTCCTGCCTCATCAAAATTACCTACATGATCGGCTAAAGTCTGTAACTCTTGTTTAATCTCTCCAAAGCTGACAAACTGCTCTGGTGTTAGCATGCCCTCTACTGCAGAGAGAATATCGTTCAACCCTTCTACTCTACCATCTGCAAATGTTTGAACTAAAGTAGCTTCATTTCCATATTGATTTGCTAACTGGTTAGTAAAATCTGTTTTCATCCCTCCAGTAAATGTATCTGCCCGTTGTATTGCGACGAAAATCTGATCAGGAAAAGTGTATAAAGACTCAAAATCCTGTTCTGTTAAATTAGTACCTGCAGTCAGCAGACGCTGAAGCTCTGTATTTAACTTTTCAAAAACATCCCTATTTGTAGGATTCTTAGACTGGACTGCAGCCATGATTTTGATCATTACACTATTGATATTAACAATAAGATCTTGACCCCATTTCTGCTTGACTGCGTTATAGTAAGTTCCTGAGCCAGCTATTGGCGTGCTTGCCGTAACAACAATAGAGGCGTTGTCAGAGGAAAGAGGTTTTTCATGAATAGCTATCACAGGAATAGAAGTCATGACTGTCTTACTCTCGACTTGATGTTTATGTAGTTGTTCTACCGCATGGCGGTAGCGCTCATTTCCCTTCTGTTCTAAAACTTGAATCAACTTTTCTAGTATGTATCGGTCAGCGGTAACTCTTTCATGACTAACGATGTGTTCGAATAAATCCGTATGTTTTTGTGCGTAAGACTGTATTGGGAATACTATACGAAGTTTACTACAAGATGTTGAAATAGAAGAACTATAAATCATATCAATGTCTACTTTAAATAAGCAAAGAATTATTTTTAATTAACATTAACATGAAAATATTATTTTTATAATCTAAAAAATTAATCTTTTCTTTAAAAACAAAACCATCAACTGTATACAAACAAATTATTTTTTAACTAAAAAGTCGCATAGAAAAAAAATAGAATAAAATAAGAAAATAAAATAAAAATTATCAATTATTTTATATGTCTACCTTTTCTATTCAAAACCGACCAAGAACAATTTCTGGTGAAAGCGCGCACATTATTAAACTTGATCACAAATACTCTGGTTTTGATCCTAGATCCGTCCCTGCTATAAACTTAGAAGAACTTAATTCAGGAATTTATGCTTTAAGACATTTAATGAATGCTCTGCAATCAGAAAATGCAAATATTGCTTGTTTCTTAAATCCTAATAATACGATCTTTCCAACTACCGAAGTTCGGTCATATTTAAAAAACTTACCTCTCCAAGCCAGTGCTCCAGGACGAGCACTGCGATCTCCTGCCGATTTATTATCTACAGCGGCTCTTGCTTTAGTTCCTATTATTGATGCAGGTCTAACGGAATTAGTCGACTCTGTTACGGAAATTAATTTAAGCTCTTTATCGACAATATCTACGGTTCGTCAATTAATGAAGTCCTATCTAAACCTAACATCATTAACACCTGAACAAGAAAGAGCTGTATTTGCTAGTGCTTCTGTTCCTTCAGAAGAAAATTTAATTTCTCATGTAAAACAAGAAAAAGCCACTGAAATTAAAGCAAAGCAAGATGAGATTAAAGCCTCTTTAGAAGCTCAGGGAGTCCCTCCGGAAGAAATTGAAAAAATCCTGCAAGCGTATCCCGACACCTATGCCACCGAATTTATTAAAGAATTCATTGAACAACCTTTACATACATACCGTTCACAAGTTGGTGGCCCCATTACAAGCATGAATGAAACTGCCATACAAAATATGCCTATACCTCCAACAATCACTCCAGACAATGTCAATGATGTCAATGGTATGATGATTCTAAGCACTATTTTAAAATCTATAAACGATGCTGTTAAACAAGCACCCGCTCTTGCTGGAGATGAAGAAATCATCACTATGCTACAAACTTTAATTCCTCTATCGGATAAGACCAATTTTACAGCAATTGAATTAAAAACAATTTATACAGGAACACAGCTTCCTAATACAAAAGCTTTAGAAAACTATCTCTCAAATAGACAAATTGCTGAGTATCGAGGAAAAATCACAGCAATGTATCGAACTTCGGTTCACAACCTCTCTAGCACTCAACGTACAGTTGCAAACAATCGAAAAATGCTAGAAGAAGAGTTGAGCATTTTCCAACAAGCACAGAATTGTTTTGTCACCTGGATTAGTCAAGCAAACGCACTTCGAACAGGTATCACAAATAACTATACTTCTGCTGTACTAACAACTTCTATGGAAATGTATGGAGGACTACTCTGCCTTTCTTACATGTATGAGAGGTTATCCACTAACGCAAAAGCAATTTTCGACAAAAGTGTGAATGAATATTTAAAAATCATAATCATCGAAGGTGGTTCTTGGGTAAGCGGCTGGATTGCAAAAATGGCTGCATATCAAGAATTAGCAGAGTATTCTTTAGGAACTGCGGTAACAAGTCAAAATCAAATTAAAGATTATCTTCAAAGACGTGGCAATGAGTTCAAAAACACCCGTCATTTCTTCCATGATATTGGTGATCAAATGTACCAATTTGCTAATGATCCAGTGTTTGGCAACTCTCTTACGACAAAAAATGGTGCTTTACAACCAAACTTAGCTGGTTTTATTCAAGAAGCTATGATTAACGTAGGAACTGTTAGAAACGATTATGTAAGCAATGCCCAAAGAATTCTTAATGAATTTAATACATCTGCATCAGCTTATACTACACAATTACAATTACAAATAGCAGCTCTACAAAAGAAGTATGATGATTTAGATCCACAACAAGCTTCTTTTACAGAAAATCGTCAATTTGCTGTAGCTGCTTGGCTAGCATCTGAAAGTCTTGGGAATGCTTTAATTTCGATGATATTAAAATCGCAATTGCCTAAACAAGAAGCTTTTTTAGAACCTTTAATTGAAGAAATTAACTTCAATAACATCGCGGCAAATGCCTTAAATAGCCTTTTGCAAATCACAAATGAATTTTCTACCACCTCGGTTTATTATAGTTTATCTTCTTATTTAGTTCAGAGTAAAACTGGTCAAGATCTCTTTGCTGGGGATTACTACGAAACTCTTTTAGCTGCTTCCAGAGAACGAGAATATATTGCTCGTGATACTGCTAAATGCAAACAAGCTATTACTTTAGTCAATGAACTCCTCAAAAAAATTCAAAATCTTCCTGGAGCAACTTCAGCACAAAAACAAGAAATGCTTAATGCAACAACTTACTATCAGTACAGCTTGTCAGTCACCTTGAATCAACTTACAGTCTTAGAATCGTTATTCGTTAGTATCACAATGAGTCTTAAAACAGCAGCTGACGGTAAATATGAAAAAAGTGTATTTCAAATTCTTGGTTTTGACAATTGGATTCCGACTCTAGCTGCTTTAGAAAGTTTTTTAACTAGTGGTTTCCCTAACATCAGTGCAACAGGGGGTTTGGGGCCTCTATTTACTCAAGTGCAATCTGACCAACAAAATTATACTTCTCAAAGTCAAACTCAGCAACTAAACCTACAAAATCAAATGACCAACATTCAGCAGGAGTGGACATTGGTATCTACATCTATGCAAGTATTAAATGGAATTTTATCTCAGCTTGCCTCCGCAATCTATTCTAATTAGGTTTAACCTTATAAATTTTTCTATATCTTAAGATTTTCTCCGTTTCCTCTTAAGCAAAATGAACAATTATCTAGTATAAAAGTTTTCTTATAACTTGTTTAAAGAATCCAAAGGGCTGTCGGAATCATTTACACAAACAGAAGCTCGCGGAGCAGAAAAAGCGGATCAATCTGTAGCTAGAATGATCTCTGAAGGTAGTTCTACTCTTGGGGATGTCTACGGTCAGGTTTCAGCGTTAGAGTCAGTGATGTCCATGATACAAAGTAAATAAATCTATAAATTAGAAGCAAAGAAAGTCTACAAATTCAAATCAACATTATATTGGCTACTCTTTTTGCAGGGATTTTCCTACAATCTATCAATAGACTGATCAATCATATGTTATTGAAGATAACTGGCATATAGAGAACCAATATTGACCAATACCTGCTGAATAAAGGAAGAATTAGTTTCAAAAGACAGTGCTTTAATTTCAGCAGCTGTTCTAGACCCTTCAGCAAATAAGCTTTCTAACTTAGCTATGAACTTTTGTGTAGAATCATCAGAAATTTGTATATAAGGATAGCCAAACTGCGGAGGTTTTGTAACTGCTGATGTAAGCTTTTTCTTAATCTCCTCATTATTTGCTTGGAAATTACTTTGTATCATGGACATCACTGACTCTAACGCTGAAACCTGACCGTAGACATCCCCAAGAGTAGAACTACCTTCAGAGATCATTCTAGCTACAGATTGATCCGCTTTTTCTGCTCCGCGAGCTTCTGTTCGTGGTCTAGGCACAGATCGCGTTAAAGCCGGAGTACTTACATTATTTATCACATCACGAGTTGCATTATTTCTAGCATTAGCATAGGCGTTGTTAATGGTTTTGTAAGCCTCATAGCCTGCTGATATCTGTGATTTATAATCCTTACCGGAAGATTGTGATGTTTTGTAAAGCTGTTTTACAGATGATCCTATAGTACTTGCTGAAGCAGGGGCAACTCCCGAGCTCACGACAGCTGCAGAAGCAATTTTACCTAAAGCATTAAGTATACCTTCTTGTTGCGCTGCTTTACCCAAAGCTTCTTGTAAAGCTTTTTGTGCACCTAGTAATGCTTGTGCAGCGTCAGTCTTTCCTGCTGCTGCTGCTTCTCCAGCCTGTGCTCCAAGTTCCTGTTCTGCAGCTTTAGCATCAGGATTTTGCGTATTGAACATATGAATCATCTGACGAAATCCAGATAATAAAATTGAAGCACTCTCATTTGCTGCGTCATCTAAAAGCATGGCAACACGCATATTACCGACAGTGTTTGTGTTTTGCTGAGAGCTACCAACCGTGGCTCCTGGATTTGGAACATCACTTCCATCCGCAGGCTTGATGTTTTTAAGTTCTTTTTCAGCTTGATTGACCAAAGCTTGAGCATCCTTAAGAATAGAAGAATTGGGAAACTTTTTTAAAGCTTCCTCTATTCGTGTTTTTGCTGCCGCAATACTCGCTTTAGCAGCATCAACATTGTTTTGACTGTTATTCGCCTTAGCCTCTTCCACAGCACCGTTAGCGTTCTGTGCCGCATAGTACGCATTTCTAATTAGACCACCATCTTGCTGTATAAGGTCATTCTGCGCACTTGTTTGATCAACTAGAGATTGAGCAATCGCTGGTGTTTTTCCTGGAATTACTGGGTTGTCTTGCATCTCTTTAAGCAATTGTGCAGCTTGTTCATTGTTCATCACGGCTTGTTGCAAGGCAGCCTGAAGAAGATCAAAAGAAGTCAAGGTCTCTAATGATCTATAAATATCCTCATTATCCGAAAGGTATTTCGCTAACTCTTTAATTTGTGCTCCAACTTGAATTGCTTGGGTATTCTTAACTTCCCAATCACTAGCAATTGCTTTTTCCTCATCGGTACTAGCCGTTTTTTTCATGTTATCTACAGCATTCTGCAAACTTACCAAAGCTGCTTCTACATCTGGTAGTGATGTTGAGGTAAGGATGGTATTATATGCTGACTCTGCTTGGGTCTTATAGTCATCAAACGTTGGTGTAGGAGCTGTACCGCTTGTTGCACCGGTAGCTGAAGCCCTGGTAGATGTAAAAGCAGCACTGAGCCTATCCAGGAGGTTCATCAAAGAGTTTCTTGCAGAGCGCAAAAGGCTCCAACGACCTACAGAATCTGTTTTAGGCTCTTCGGGTTTAGCTTTAGTCCCTGCTATCTTTTCAGCTTCTGCGCTCTTATTTGCTGCACTCGCCTCTATTCCTCGCGAAGAAAGATCTGCTGAAGCCGTGCGTTCTGTTTCGTCTATAGGACCTGGACCACCAATAGGATTAACCATAAAAACTCAAAAAATAATAAAAAATCTTTAGTTTCATTATAAATAATAAAAAAAAAGCTCACACTAATAATTAATGTGAGCCTATTTTTAAAGATTTTGTTAAAAACAAAATTAAAATGCTGAAATTATGCCAAGATCGAACTTTCTAAAAGTGAAGTCGTTCCCTAACTTACTGTTTGCAGGTTTTGAGTAAGCCGCATAAGCTCTGAAAGATAAAGAATCTGTAATCCCATACATATATAAAAAAGAAGATCCTTTATAATTCGTAAAACCATTAGCCTCTTTAGGATCATAATTAGCCGCAATAGCCTGGGCAAACCAAAACTTCAATAAGTTACCACGACCGATGCCAGAAACGTCTATTTCTGGAACTGATAATGCCTGAACATATTCATAGCGTATTGTTGCTGACCAATCTCCAGCTTTTCTAAGTCCCCCTAAAGTTCCGCCAACAAACCAAGCAATGTTTTCCTTTTTATTTAAAGTTGTTTTAGTAGCCTTGGCCAAAGCGTTTGTCAAAACTGCTCCATAAAGATAGAGAGGTTTTTTCTTTCCATTTATCCAAGGGATCTGACTATGTTTTCCCACTAACCATTGCCACACCAAGTACTTATATTTCATAGTATTTGTGACAGCTTTTTCTGTTGATGAAGTTTCAACCGGAGTAAAGGTATTCCAGTCAACAACACTACACTTTACAAAAAACTGTTTGGGTAAACGATTTACAATTCCCTCTACAACCCAAGCATAGTGTTTTTTAGCCATGTTCACAACAAAAGGGCCTCCATGAACAATCACTTGATAAGGGTAATTCGCAGAAAGTTGACGTGTCCAATATAAATGCACTCCATCAAAGTTAGTTTGGAATTCCACCTCTGACTCAAAAAGATCTCCTAAACTAGATCGTCCGACTTCTACAAAAAAATCTGTACGAGTATCAGGATTCTTATACAAACGGTATCCTAGAAACGCTCTGTTAATATCAACACCAGCTGCAGTTTGTTCTCCTCCTGCAACTGCCATCCAATTCATCTTAGAAGATAGCCAATTCCTTTCAGCTCGATAATCAATATAAAGATAAAATTCGCTACGATAACGATTTACTGGTAAAGGATTGTACTTATCTTCCTTTGAAGGACGCTTTATATCCTCTCTAGAATACAACCATCGAGCTCTTACATCTCCAGCTATTCTTAAAACGCCATCTTGCTTTCGCGTTTCTACAAAGCCCCGTTTACTTAGGTATTCTTTTACTTCATCTAGAGTTGTATAGGATAGATTTTTTCCTTTTTGTTCAGAGATAGGAAGTTCAGCATAGCCTAAATTTGTCAGCGCTAGCAGCACCACACTCCCTAACCATTGATATACCTGTCTTTTCATAGTATCCTTAGTATCAATATTAAGTATAGAAACAGAAGACCACGCAAGCTATCAAAATCTAAAGCCAAAAGGAAAGGAGCTAACGAATTAATTCTGATTATCTTGCATTAAGTGTTGTCTTTGTAAAAGACCACGTTGTCCACGCCAGTATTCAAAAGAAGTCAAATTAATAAGATCTTCTACTCGAAGTAGTTTTGCAAAACCAAACAAAAAAGCCAAGAAAATGAAGCTCTCAGATAAAAAAGCTACAGCCTGAGCAAATATCGATGATAATGGCCAAGCAAGCGGTGTGAGGGGGGTTAAAAAGATGACGTATGTAGTTCGTGTGAGAAAATTTAAACCTAAAGTAATCATACAGGCAAGTATTGTGGTTCCCATAACTTTCGTAGACCGTCGTATGCTTTCCCAAAGTAGTTTAGAATACATGGGAAGCCTTTTGGAGGAATAATACCAGAGGAAGTATAGCTGTACCCAGGCAGTTATTGAAGTAGCATAGGAAATGCCTGAAACATCTTTTAAGATCCACCGACCTAAAATTAAACTTAGAACAATGTTCGCCAGGGCGGTGCCAATACCTATAAACAGTGGCACTGTATAATGTCGTTGGGCATAAAAAAGAACCGATACTAAAGGAGCTAAAGCCATAGGAATAATACTTGGACTGTAGCCTCGAAGCACACGAACAATGGCATACACAGCACTTTGAGGGAACAAACCATGTTCATAAAGAACCCGAACTCCAGGCAAAGCTAAAAGCAACAGACCCGCTGTCATAATAATCATTACAGAAATAGTCAGGTTAAGAACAAACTTCATAAGTTCTAATCCCCGGTCGTGATCTTCTCGTTGTACACAACGAGAAATTGCAGGTAAAAGAACAGTAAACACGCCAAAACCAAATAGATGTATAGGCAACTGATAAATCTTTAAAGAATACATTAAATATAATGGTCCTATTTCGTGAACATATCTTGCTAAGCAGATATCAGAAAGTAAATTGAGTTGAAATATGCTTGAGGTCAGAATTCCTAAGGATAAAGGAGCAAGTAAAGCTCTAACACTATCGTGTTCTTTAGGAGGAGTTTTAGCACTTAATAAAAATTTCCACACTCCAGGGACAGTGATTAACCACTCCAAGAAAAAACCAACAACTAAAGCTACTGATAAACCAATAATACGCTCTCTTGAGTCTGAATGACGAGCAGCTATAACAAAGAAAATCCAAATGATGTTTACAACAACAGGAGCTAATCCGACACCAAAAAATTTGTTTTCACAGTGCAGTAAAGCCCCATTTACGTTATACATCATTAAGAAAATTCCACAAGGCAGGAGTATCATAGTAATAAGAATAATATCGTAAGATCCTCCTTCAACATACTGAAGCACAACCCCTAAAATTAACTCAACAAGTAGCGTAAATAAGATAGCGCAGCCTTTAATCAATCTAGAAAAGCGTCGGAAAAAGAACGCGGCACGATCTATACTTTGAGCACGAAGAAATTCAAAATAAGGAATGAAGGCCTGTTCCAAAATCAGCCCCCCTAAAATTTTTCTTAAGAAAAATACCGTTCGGAAACCCAGCCAAAAAGCAGCCACAATAGGGTCTGCTCCAAAATAGGTGGCCATTGTAATTTCTCGAAATATTCCCGTAACACGACTACAGAAAGTTCCAGATAAAATGTTAAAAATTGAGCGGGCTACGGAAACTTCACTGTCTTTTCTACTCATTAAGCTCTCTTTCCTTTTATCCTTATGTTCTATTTATAACTCTCATTTGAAAATTATTACGACTTGTTCTTAGATTTTGATATATGGTTGTTAAGAACAATGGCATTTTTTCAACAACACTATTTCAATAATCAAAATTGTAAAAAAGTTGCTCTAAGCAAATAGGAGGTCTTCAAAAAGACTTAAATTTCACATTAACAAGATGTACATTTTCATAATTTTTACGATGTCCACTATAACTTTAGTAGTTTTTTCTATATAGAACTGATATTTTTCTTCTTATTAAACAAAGATTTTACAAAAGTTTTTGGAATGATTCTTTAAAATATATTTTTCTATGTCATAACCAGACTATAGATTTCATTCTCTCCAAAAAACAAGAGAAGCAAACGATCTATTTACAAAACATGATATGCTTTTACTAAACTTTAATCGAATTGCAAAATCCTAAAAATTAAAATCACAATAAAGCAGAAATATTTCTTATTAAAATAAAGAACTTTAAGAAAAAATGACACAAGATATTATGAAAATACTTCCTCCCCCTAACGACCTTTTACTAGGTGCACACACCTCTATTGCTGGAGGACTTAAAAATGCCATTTATGAAGGCCGAGATATCGGAGCTTCTACAGTTCAAATTTTTACTGCAAATCAAAGACAATGGCAGAGACGTACTCTACAAGAAGAAACTGTGACTGATTTTAAAAAAGCACTTAAAGAAACCCATCTTTCCTATATTATGAGTCATGCAGGATACTTAATTAACCCTGGGGCGCCCGATCCTATAATTCTGGAGAAAAGTCGTATTGGTATTTATCAGGAAATTACTGATTGTATTACTTTAGGAATCTCTTTCGTTAATTTTCATCCCGGGGCCGCTCTTAAGAGTTCTCAAGAAGATTGTCTTGATAAAATTATTCAAAGCTTTAGCTTGTCTGCTTCTTTATTTGATAATTCGCCTCCTCTTGTTGTCTTACTAGAAACTACAGCAGGACAAGGAAGTTTAATTGGCAGTACTTTTCAAGAACTAGGTTATCTTGTTCAAAATCTTAAGCATAAAATTCCCATTGGCGTATGTATAGATACATGTCATATTTTTGCTGCGGGTTATGATATCACTTCACAAAAGGGATGGCGAAATGTTCTTGAAGAATTTGATAAATACGTAGGTCTATCGTATTTACGCGCTTTTCATCTCAATGACTCTATGTTTCCATTAGGACAAAATAAAGATCGTCACGCGCCTATTGGGAAAGGCTACATAGGGAAGGAATCTTTTAAATTTCTAATGACAAATGAACAAACTAAAAAAATTCCTAAATATTTAGAAACTCCTGGAGGTCCTGAAAACTGGCAAAAAGAAATTCGAGAACTTTTGGAACTTTCAAAAAATCACAATCAATAATTTGGTTATCTTCGCAGTTAAAAACTGCTATTTTTTAACCAAAAAAACTTCAGAAAAAAAACGCCGTCCTTGTTAGAACGGCGTTTTCTGAAAGAATTTCTTAATAATCGCAATTAGGTTCTGTGAGACAGAAATTCACAAACTACAGAAATATTAATAGGTAAAGGCAATTGAGCCTCTATTTGATCTTGCTCAGGTGATATAAGCAGTTCTCCTTTGAAACTTGCCTTATCTAAAGAAATATAAGAAGGCAGAGAGCTTTCGTCCTTACTTTCTAGGGCATTTTTCACAGATTGTAGTCGTTTTGATTTTTCATTTAGAGAAACTTGCATGCCAGGACGGAGGAAAAACGAGCGTCTGTCTACTCTTCGCCCATTGACTAATACATGACCATGGGAAACAAGTTGTTGAGCAGCAAAAATTGTTTTTGCAAATCCCATACGATAGACCATATTATCAAGACGACACTCAAATCTTTCCAAGAACATCTGAGCAATATTTCCCTGCTTATGTACAACTTCTTTGAAAGCTTTAACTAACTGCTTTTCCATGATCATTCCATAGCAAGCCTTAAGCTTCTGTTTTTCTTCGAGCTGGAGTCCATAGTCAGACTTTTTCTTTCTCTGCATACCATGCTGACCTGGAGGGTGAGGCTTCTTTAACAAAGGATTTCGGCTTCTGCCAAAGATGTTCGCACCAAAACGCCGTGCCACTCTATTTTTAGGGCCACAATATCGAGCCATGTATTTCAGTCCTTATATTTAGTCCTTGGAAATCATCTTCGCCCCTCTGACTTCACTTAGGGACGTAGTTTTGGCACAAATGTACAAAGCCGAAAGCACAAGAACAATAAAAATAAAACTCGCACTCATAACTTGACAAAATACCAAAGAGCATTTTAGTTCCAATGCCAATTTTCTACAATGCAATTATTTCTCAGATTATGTTAAAGTATTTATCATGGAAAAGAAATATTATGCACTAGCCTATTACTATATTACTCGTGTGGATAATCCACATGAAGAAATTGCTTTACACAAAAAGTTTTTAGAGAACTTAGATGTTTCTTGTCGTATTTATATTTCAGAGCAGGGTATCAACGGACAATTCAGTGGCTATAAACTTGATGCTGAACTCTATATGGATTGGCTTAAAAAACGTCCTGTTTTCTCAAAGATTAAGTTTAAAATCCATCATATTAAAGAAAATATCTTTCCAAGAATCACAGTAAAGTATCGTAAAGAACTTGCTGCTTTAGGTCGTGAAGTAGATCTCTCTCAGCAAGCTAAACATATTTCTCCTCAAGAATGGCATGAGAAATTACAAGAAAATCGTTGTCTTGTTTTAGATGTTAGAAACAACTATGAGTGGAAAATCGGGCATTTTGACAATGCCACCTTACCTGACATTGAAACTTTCAAAGCATTCCCAGAATATGCTGAGCGTCTTGCTCAGGAATACAATCCCGAAACGACTCCTATTATGATGTATTGTACAGGAGGAATTCGTTGTGAGCTTTACTCTCCAGTCTTATTAGAAAAAGGCTTTAAAGAAGTCTATCAACTTGACGGTGGTGTAATTGCTTATGGTCAACAAGTGGGGACAGGTAAGTGGTTAGGAAAGTTATTTGTTTTCGATGATCGCCTAGCTATTCCTATTGATGAAAAAGATCAAAATGTGACTCCTATAGCAGAATGCTGTTTTTGTAAAATTGCTTGTGATTTTTATTACAATTGTGCCAATACCGACTGCAATTCTCTATTTATCTGTTGTTCTGACTGTATTCACCCATATAAAGGCTGTTGCTCTCATGAATGCTCTCAAAGCCCACGGGTTCGCAAATTTGATAGTTCACGAGGAAATAAACCGTTTCGACGTGCTCACCTGTGTGAAATTGGAGAAGATGAAAATTCTACAAGCTGTTGCCTACTATAAATCTCTTCAACCTTTAAGACGTCCAATGAGATTATTTTCAATAGGTCATTTGGCTATATCTATGTGCTCTTCTCTTTGTTCAATATAACTTTTAATATTCTGACATAGGATATTGACAACCACATCTCGTCGATAGTTTCCAGGTATAACGATGTCAGCGTATTCTCGAGTAGGTTCTATGTATTGATGATGCATGCGTTTCCCTATAGAAAGATAGCGGTTTATTATTCTATCTACATTGGATCCCCGTTCTTTAATGTCTCGTATGAAACGTCGTAATATCCTTTCATCAGCGTCAGTATCTAAAAAAACCCTAATATCCATTAGATCTCGAAGAGTTTGATTTTCAAACACTAAAATGCCTTCAACAATGATAACCTTAGAAGGATATATTGTTTCGGTCTCTGTTTGAGATCGATTATTTGTAGTAAAATCATAAATTGGAGCACAGACAATCTGATTATTTTTTAGATGTTTTATATCGCGAATCAATAAATCATTATCAAATGCTTCTGGATGATCAAAATTTAATTGTGAACGCTCTTCAAGCGTGAGATATGATACGTCTTTGTAGTAATTATCCTGGCTAATGACACTAACATCTTTGCCAAAAATTTTTTTAATATTTCGGGTTAAAGTTGTTTTCCCTGCCCCAGAGCCTCCTGCTATTCCAATAACCATCATAAGCATGAACAACATAGCTTTTTCTCCATAATATCTTCGTTTAAAGCACAACACAACAAAATATAGTTGCGTACCGAAAATTTAGTGATTTAGTAAGATGAAAAAGAAAAAGGAATAAGCAGCTAGAAATCTTTAAATAAATCAGAAAAATCAAAGACTTCCTATGTCAAGATATCTCTTATTTGAACAAAAAGAAAAGATCTTAAAAACGACTGTTCTGAAATAAACCATCTTGTAATTAAATTCTCAGTTAAAGTCGGAGAAAACCGATCACTTCAACAGCAAAAGAATATCCCTCACATAAACAAACGGAGCAGCTTTATATACAAAACGTCAATTAGCGTACATAAAGATTTAAAAAGCGAAGCGCGATCATTTAGCCTCGCAAGATTATTGTCTTAGCTTCAATTTTTTATCTTTAATTAGGCTAAGCACTACTCTGTGTAAGGAAAAGCTAGCGTATAAATAGTTCTTTTGTTTTCTTCTTTCTGCAAAAGTTCTATAAAACGCAGTTCTATGCCCTGTGCTTCTAGTGTCGAGATAAACTTCTCCACACTATTTGATAACCCCAAGCATACAACACAGAGGTCTGGCAACTTTTTTAAAGCTGATTTTAAAGAATCTGCCTGTAAAATGGCCCAGGCATATTGAGATGCAGAATCATGAGTTGCTAAATCAGCAACCACTGTAGGAACACAGCAAGACAACAACCACGTTCTCCATCCTGGCACTAACTTTTGATCTAAAATAATTACCTTAGTTCTTATTGTTTTAGTTACCATAGCTAAAACACGTCGTATTTCTCTATAACTCTGTACTTGAATAAAATAGCATTTACAAGTTGAGGACTGTTGCGTTTTTAAATAAGGACCCAGCTGTTTTTTTAAGATAATACCTAATAGTAGACGATAAATATGTTCTCTCCATATCCATAATGTCCAGATAGACACAACAAAGACAAGCCATCCTACATAAAAGAAACTTTTTTCAGGAGATAGGCCTAGGCTACTTCCTAAAATTCGAATGACTCCGGCAGCCACTAATACTCCAAAGAAGTCTAAGAAATTATTTGCTGCTAAAATTTGTCCTCTCTTATGTTCTGGACTCGCATATTGGACATAAGCATGTAAAGGAACTTGATATACCCCTCCTAAGAACCCAAGAACAAATAAAAAAAACAAAACCATAACTATGGAACAAGCAAAAGCATAGAGCCCCATAAATACTAGAGCAAGACCAATACAAGCTAGGGGAACGTAACCAACCTTAATATCTTTTCCAGAAATTTTTCCTGTAATGTATGAACCCATACCCACACCTAAAGCCACAATTGGAAACAGGTAGGCCCCATAATGTTTAGGATATTTTAAAGTAAATTCTACAAACGGTATAATCTCTAACTGTGTATAAGCACCTATCAATAAAAAGAAGGACCCTAAAAAAATTGATGCGGTCAAATAATGGATTGTCCGTGTTTCTTTTAAAATTTTCCATAAGTCATTGAATGTTGCAAAGGTAATCTTCTGCTTAACATTTTTCACATTGCTAGGACGAATGCTAAAAGAAATTACGGTGCTAATGATAGAGACAACAACACAGAGTAATGTAGACCAAACATAACTATTTACATCAAGACGATGAGTCAAATCTACTAAAAGAGGAGCAAAGCAAGAGCCTAAAATACTTCCTGTATAACTAGCTGCGGTCATAATACCATTTGCTTGGGAGAGTTGTTCTGAAGGAAGCATCTCTGGAAGAATTCCTAGTTTGGCTGGTGCAAATACCGTAGTGTGACACGCCATTAGAATTAAAACTAAATAACCCCCAATTATAGATTGGATAAAGAAAAAGTAAGCACCCAGTACGGTACATAAAATTTCAATAAACCGAGTAGCCAAGATAATATTCCGTTTCTGAAAGCGATCTGCTAAACTTCCGGCCAACGGAGCCAATAAAAGAAAGGGAAGCGCAAAAAAGAAACTTACACAAGACAAAATCTTTGCATTTTCTGTTAAAGTTTTGCCTTCCAATAGAAAAAAGGCTAAAAGAAATTTATATAAATTATCATTTATAATCGTCAGGAAATGAGTAATTACCAATGCCCTAAACGATTTTTTTTTAACCGAAACAGTCATGAATTCCACCAAACATTGTCGAGCAAGTTTCAGTAACTCGCTCCCTCACCTCTTAGCACAGCTTGCAGAGGATATTACGTCCACGTATCAAAAACCTTTTACCAAACGGTGGATTCTTGTTGCAAATGCGGCTACGGGGCATTGGATAAAACAACAGCTTTTGAACGCCTTGTCAGATCACATTTTCATGGGATCAACTATTTTTACTTCTTCTGATTCCATTGTCAAACACTTCTTCTCAAGTATCTGTCAATCACAACCCAATATTCCAGACTACCTTACGCTTCCTCTGTTGATAAACAATATTTTAGAAAACACGCATGGAAATTCTCGATTTCAAAAAAGTAATGAATTTTTATCTCAACCAAATTATGAAGCATCGAAAAAACTAGCCTCTCTATTCAAAAAATTCTATACCTTTTCACAAACTCCTAAAGACAATGCTAAACACTACCAACAACTGTTTCAAGATTTAGAAGGTCATTTTTCTTCCTATGAAGAGATTTTCTCTACTATTCTAAATACACTACCCCAACATCAGGACTGCTCTCTTCATATCTTTGGTTATGCTCATCTCCCAAAGCATATATCAGAATTTTTTATCAATTTGAGTAAATTTTTTCCTGTTTATTTCTATTGCTTTTCTCCTTGTCGAGAATATTTTGGCGACCTACTTTCAGACAGGGCTATTGATTTTTTTTGGAATCAGCTTCCCGAATCACCAATAAAAAATGCTTGGGAACATTATGTCTTGTCAGATAGGCAAACATTACTTGCCAATTTGGCCCATAAGTCTCAAGCATCACAAAATTTTTTCTTAGATAGAGAGATAGACTATCAAGAATTATTTATTACTTCAAAAAATGACCATGCGTTAGGGGTGCTGCAAAATTCAATTTTAGATTTGAAACCAATATTTCCTGAAAATATCTCCCAAACTAAGCCAACTATTTCCATTTATAAAGCGCTTAATGCTTCTAGAGAAGTTCAAGAACTATTCTGTAAGGTTACTGAACTTTTGCATCAAGGAGTCTTACCTGAAGAAATCTTCATCTTATCTTCTCATATAGATAGCTATAGAGTGCATTTAAATGCTCTTTTCCAACCCCATTTACCTATATATTTTATCGATGAGGTAGATGCACGAGCTGAAGATCTCAGAAATAAAATCCTTTTGCTCTCATCGATTTTACAAACACAAGGGGACTTAAATTATATTCTAGAGCTACTTACACATCCACAATTACAGCAGCCCTTAGAGCAAAGTAAGATAACCTATCTGATTAAAAAGCTTTCTGCAGAATGGGAAAGAATACCGACCAAGGATAGAGTCTTAGGTCAACAAGTGAAAGCTTTAGGTGATTTGATAATAGAAGAATATCCGTTTGATCAAGAAGGAGGACGGGTTAGCCAAGTAGAAATTTGGGAAACAACAGTACCCCTAATTTATGCAATTCAAGATTGTATAAATCTTTTTATTACCAAACCTAAACATAGTTATGAAGATCTTTTTCATCATTTATTTTCTTTTTTAGAAAAAATATTTCTCTTGTCTCCAGAAGAAATGTCTTTTATTACATCTCTGAAAAATTCTCTATTCCCAACGTTTGCTACATATTCATGTTCTCTTACTTTCTTCACTGATTTCTGCTTAGACTTTTTGCTTCACTTACACAAGCCCTGTCCCTTCTATGACAAACCAGGACCCTATGTAGGCAGTTTAAGTAGCTTGAGTTTGATACCTAAAGGCTATACCTTTATCCTAGGAGCCAACAAAACAACATCTTTTAGCATTTTAGATCTTTTAAACAAGGCGACAACACACGAAGAACTTGCATTTTCTTCTACAGAAGATGAAGAAAATTTTCATTTCTTACAAATTCTAGTTTCTACAAAATACGAGCTTCACATTACTTATATATCTTCAGCAGCCCAATTCAACCTGCCCAGCCCATTCTTAAATCACATTAAAGAAACGCTAAATTTACCTACAAAAACCTTAGCAACACAGCCTTATCTCATTAATTTTTTCACTAATAAAGTTCAGTTGCACACTTCACAAGCATATAATTACTTTCTTGCCAAAGCTTTCTATTCTGAAAAATCTCTCTTCCCTTCGCTATTTATTCAAGAAACAAACACCTCGAATCTTCCTGATCATTTATCTCTTTACGAAATTGTTAACGGAATCTTCGCACCCTTAGATCTCTTTTTAAAAACCAACTACAATGTCAAAATTTCTCCTCCAGAACATCTCAAAAAACAACCTAAACTCTTTCCGACAAAACATCAGATCGAAAAGTTTTGGAAGGAGCTGTTTCTAGACAAAGAGAGAGACCCTGCGCATAATATATCTCTCCATTCAGAGGAGCTATTTACTTACTACAGAGAAAAGATGGGCGTGTGCTTTGACAATCTGAATAAAGATGTTAAATATTCACCTTATACAGTAGTTTTCTCTTCATCAATTTTTGAAGAAAGACCCTATCATCAACATTTTCTTTTGCCTCCCCTTTCTCTTTCTTTGAAAGAGAGTCTAACCCAGATTCACGGAACCATTCATGGTGTATGCAGTCAAGGAATCTATTTATGCGCCATTGATCCTAGCGGACCTCTAAAAAAAACAAAAAAAAATTCAGGAGCGATTCCAGATACTCTATTCGAACAAAAAGAACTCTTAGAAAAGTATTTAGCATTAGCAGCACTACAGGCTTGTGGGCACCTAGACTTAAATTCCGTTTTAATAAAACTGCTATCTTTTAAATCTAAGGAAATCATCTTTCCTCCTTTTCTAGATGCTAAAGACTACCTCCTTAGAATCTTAGAGGTCTATAATCTCATGTGTTCGAAACCTATCCCAATACTCTCTCCAGCGTGCTGGCAAACACTGCATGATGAGGAGAAGTTTCATCATGCAGTGTTTGCTGCTATAGATGAAGACTTAAAAAATCCTAACTTCCCAATTTTCTGGAAATTTCATAATCGCAACATCCAAGGGATCTTAAAAAACATTAGTGAATCGGAACGCCTAAAAATATTATCTCTTTTTAAAGGTACCTGTGCAGCCGTTTAACATTTTTGATTGCAATTCTTCAATTGAAGGAAAATTTTTCCTGGAAGCCTCTGCTGGCACAGGAAAAACATTCACCATAGAACAAATTATTTTACGAGCTCTAATCGAAGGTTCTTTAACTCACATAGAACATGTCTTAGCAATTACATTTACTAATGCTTCCACTAACGAGCTCAAAATGCGAATAAAAGATAATCTTTCGCATAGTCTAAAACAATTAAAGGAAGCTTTAAACTCTCAAACTGTTTCTCTACCTCGATATTTAAATATCAATTCTAATGTAAAACAGATTTACATGAAGATACGGAATGCTCTTTCTACTCTAGATCAAATGTCTTTATTTACCATCCATGGCTTTTGTAATTTTGTTTTAGAACAATATTTCCCCGGTAGACGTCTAATTCATAAAAATCCTTCTCTGAGTCATCCTCAGTTAATCCTTTATCATATCCGGAACTACTTAAAACAAGATCTTTGGAAAAACGTTCTTTTTGTTGAACAATTTCATCTACTAGCAGTTCGGTATAATGTAACTTCTAAATATACATCTTCTCTGATTGATAAACTTCTTACCAGTTATAGCCAAAAAGTCCCTTCCTATCTTCCCCCACGTTCTACAACAATGAAGCAAATTACTCGTTGGCATCAAAAAATACGTCCATCGCTTTTAGACTTTCCAAAACAAAGTTTTCTAGAGCAGCTGATTGCTCTCACCTCAGGATTTAAAAAGCAGCCTTTTTCTATTCTTGATGATCTTGAGCATTTTGTAGATCTTCTTTATTCTTCAGAAACGCATAGTACGTTGTTTTCATTTTTTAAAATTGCAGAAACTTTCAATTTTAAACACCGTCTCACACGTTATAAACCCTGTCCTGCTTTTACTCTTTTAGAAGAGATGTCTTGGATAGAACTTACGCTACAATTTTGTAATTTAGATACTATCTTCAACACTCTGTTACGTGATGTCCAATTCCACCTTAAGCAGAACTATACCCCATGGCTTTCTCCTGATGAAAGTGTCTTAGCATTAGAGAAACTCCTGTTATCACCCGAAGCACAACCTGTAGTTGATTCTATAAGAAAGCGATATCAACTCGTCCTAATTGATGAATTTCAAGATACCGACAAATACCAATGGAATATTTTTTCACATTTGTTCCTTCCTGATGAATTCTTAGGTTCTCTGTTTCTTATTGGGGATCCTAAACAATCTATCTATGAATGGCGAAATGCGGATCTACCTACCTACCTTAAGGCAAAATCTTCTTTTTCAGAAGATATGCAACTTCAACTCATTAACAACTATCGTGCCACGCCCAAGCTGATGCAAGCAATAAATCTGATGTTTGGAAAAATCTCCCCTTTCTTAGAGATCCATGGCTATCCACCCATAGAATACTATCCTTTAAATCCTCAGAGCACTGAGACATTTGAAGTTACTCCCTATTATGCTCCTATTCATTTCTTCTTATATGAAAATATTAAAGACCAAGCCCTATGGATATTTTCAGAGGCTGAACGGTTAAAAAAAGAACAAGGCATTCCTTTAGGACAGATGGTTATCTTGGTCTCTGACTCTAAGCAAGCCTTCGAGCTAATGTCTTATGCAACACTGCCTGTTGCATTTTCTAAAAACAAGTCTATATTGCATCTGACAGAAACCTACGTTCTTACTATAGCTTTACTAGAAGCAATCCTTTATCCAGAAAATTACGAAAAAATTAGTAAGATTTTACTCTCTACTCTTTTTGGGCTTTCTATAGATGAAGTCACTAGTAAAAAAGAAAAATATACTATTTATTTTCAATCATTACAGACTTACATCTTGAAGTACAAATTTTTAGCAACATTTTATCATATAATGTGCACACAAGGGGAGGTATTATTAAAATCTTCTCAAGGAGATCTTATTTTCCAAGAAATGGAAAAACTTTGTGGTTATTTAGATACAATTTCTTCTTATCCCCATCATCAGCTTCTTCATTTGAAAAATTTCTCTGAAACTGGAATGTGGGAAGAAGAACTCACTATATCTTCCTATTCTGAAGACTTGGAGACTCTAAAAATCACCACGATTCATTCTTCTAAAGGTCTGGAATATGAAGTAGTCTTTTGCCCAGGAATTGATAGAAACAAAAAAAATAAAAGCTCCTCAGAATTACTACGCGAAATGTATGTGGCTCTCACTCGGGCAAAAAAACAACTATACCTACCTATAAGCAAACAGTCTTCCTCTTTACAGAAGATATCTGCATTAACAAATTATGTGAAATTAGTAGGCGTGCATTCCTCGCCTTATGACTTAGCCATTGATTTGTCTCAAAAATATTCAGAACTATTCTCCTATTCATTATCTACGCAAAATAAGCAAATTACCAAAACTTTCTCTCTACCACCTTTGAAGACTTTTTCTTTAAAAGCACCTCATCCAAAAACAATCTTTTCTTTCTCTTCTACAAAGTTCATGTTAGATACTCATAAAGATCAGCAATATTTTTCCCCATCTAAACTACTTTCGAAACAACAACTTCCCATTGGAGAAAAAACAGGCGTTCTAATACATAAAATCTTAGAGTCTATTCAATTTCATCTATTACAGGATGCAGATTACCTAAAATCTACGGTCATGCGTTTCGTAAAACATAGCCATCTTGAAGGATTCGAGGACACCATTGTTAGTCTAATTTCTAAGACATTTTTTTCTCCTTTACCATTCGCATCCCAGACATTTTCTTTATCTCAGATTTCACCCAATAAAATGTTTCGAGAAACCCCATTCTTATTTTTAGAAAATGATGAGCTTTGGCAAGGGACTATCGACCTTTTATTCGAGTATAAAGGGAAATACTACATCATAGATTGGAAAACATCATTTTTAGGAGAAACCACCTCAGATTATTCAGCAACCAATATAGCTATTTATATCCATCAAGAAAAACTAGACTATCAAGGAAAGATTTATGTAAAAGCCACTAAGAAATTTTTAAGTCAATTCGACATAAATGACGATGTCGAGTTTGGTGTTATCTTTATTCGTGGTATAGATACGAACGGAAATGGTTTTTTTACTTTAAAAAATGCATTCAAAGAAAACCTAAACTTTAATCCCAAAGCAACCCAAAAATATCAGGTCTATCATTAGGGTTAAACTCTAGGGGAGGTAAAATAAAAAGACGAGAGAGCTCCATCATATTCCTCTCTAAAGGCTGAGCTTCTATCTTAAATGTGCATGCTCCATCTCGAGGAGCTTTTACTTTAGTAACCCGAGCCACAAGTAATCCAGGAGGAAATATTCCATCTAATCCTGTTGTAACTAGAATATCTCCAGGCAATAAACTCTTACCTTCGCTGGAGCAAAATCCCTCTCCTTCTAAGGATAAAGATCCCTCTCTCCAAAAAGCCCCGCCGATTCCAGAAAGTATACCTCTCGAGAGGATTTGATTTTCTTGCTCTCCTTGTATTAACGAGTCTAATTCTTTAAGGAGTATAATTTTTTCGTATTTATCTTTTTCAAGAATATAAGCATGAGAAAGCTCTTCTACTTGTGTGATTAATTCGTTAAGACTATCTTTTATCCATAATACTTGAATTTTCCCCCTCATAGCAACTACCGAAGGTTTCATTCCTACATCTGTAATTAATCGTATCCGAGATTGATTTTCTCCAACATAATCCACAAGTCCAACCAACACCTTTCCAGAAAGTACTGGAGAGTTTTTTCTTATTCCATGACTTTTTCCTATGTTCACCCAACAAGAACTAGACCAATGAGCATAGTCTCGATAGATAACCCTACCTTCTACCAAGTTATGAAAATAAGGGGTTAAGATCTCAGGAAATAAAGAGGGGGTATGATTTGACACTTTATAAAAAGCAAGTTTTCCCTCCAAAGCAGCAACCCTTTCCTTAAGAATAAGGTTTTCTAATTCTAAATTAGCGAGATCGGAATAGGGAGCGGGTTTAATCTTAGGAAAGAGTTTTGCATGTAGAGAAACAAAGTTGCTTCTTATGTTATCATAAGCGTTTTTAGGAAGACTACGGAAAGAAAGCACCCCTAAAGCAACAAGTATATATATATATATTTTTATTTTTTTATTGCGTACGCTAGGATAGCTCATAAGCTTGAATAAAACTTTCTACTACATAATCTATGTTTTTTTCCGTAATACCGTTTAAGTTAATTCTTCCTCCAGCTGTTGTATAGACAGCTTTTTGTTCTCTTAAAAAGAGAACCTGGTTCTCAGAAAATCCCGGATAAGCAAAAAATCCATGTTGAGATAACAAAAAGTCAAATGTATGACCCGCAACTCTACGCAAAGCCTGAACAAACCTGGATCTCATTTTATCTAAAGACTCGCGTATACAATTGACTTCTGATGTCCATTCTTCTTTCAAATACGGATTACTCAAAATCGTAGAAACAATTTCTGCACCCCAACGTTGAGGTGATGAATAGTTCCCTCGAATTTTCTCTTCTAAACAACTACGAATTTTAATCAAGTCATCCGCAAATGTACTAAAAACAGCAAAATATCCAACACGCTCACCATAAAGAGAAAAATTTTTACTTGCTGAAGCAGCCACTAAAATAGTATTTCCTTCTGATATAAAAATCTCTATAGGTTTTCTATCTTCATTTATTCCATAAGCAAATCCCTGATATGCTGTATCAAAAAAAGGAATCAATTCACGTTCTTTCATTAAAATAGCAAGCTCTTTCCACATGACATCTGTGAAATCTACTCCTGTAGGATTATGACAACAACTATGCAATAAAATTACAGAGCCTTTATCCACTTCTTTTAGAAAGGAAACCAAAGGTTGAAATAATAATTGTTTCTGTTCCTTACTATAGTAAGGATACCGGACAACCTCAAAACCCTCCTGAGAAAAAATACGTACATGATTACTCCACGTCTGTTCAGGAATATAGACCTTGCCTGACAATTTTGTCATAAAAAGCAACTTAGCTCCCAAATGTAGTGCTCCTGTGCCCCCTAAAGCTTGAAACCCAACCACATTACTTCTATTTACAGGACCAAATACAAACTCAGACATTTCATCCAAAAATATCGGCAAACCTGAAATAGGAAGATAACTTTTATTCTGCTCTCCTTCCAAAATCACAGTTTGTGCTTTACGTATGCAAGACAAACCGCCATAACGTTTTTGAGGATGCTCATAAACACCAATCACAAGATTAACCTTATCAGAACGCTTATCTGCAAAAAAAAGGTTTTGCAGACCTAAAATAGCATCAGGAGAAAATGTGGGCGTGTGATAAAAAAAACTCATATATGATAAAACCTAATTACAACAAAGATTGATTCTAAACCGTATACCATGGTACTTTTTTGTAGTCTTTGGGGTATTAGCTCAGTTGGTAGAGCGCAACAATGGCATTGTTGAGGTCAGCGGTTCGACCCCGCTATGCTCCATGTTCTTCCCAAATAGACCGTATTTTTACAACCTTATATTCCTTTTCTTGCACAATTATCACGTCACCCAACTTCTTTCCTAACATGTTCTGTGCAAGCTTAGATTTTGAAGAAAGCACGCCATTATCTGGATCAGCGTCCCAAGGTCCTAAGATTGTGAATTCTATAACTTTTCCATCTACTCCTTTTAAAGAGACACAACACCCCACACTAATTAGATCGGTAAAGACAAGATCTTTGGTAAGAATTCTAGCCCGACCGATTTCTTCTGACAACATACGAATTTCTTCCTGTAAGCGCGCTCTTTTTTCCAAAGCAAACTTATACTCAGAATTCTCTCTCAAATCCCCTAAAGACCGAGCATCTTCTATTTCTTTTGCGTTATCAACCATCTCCTTACCAACCAAAGATTGTAATTTGGTCTTCATTCGAGAAAAACTTTCAGAAGTTGACCACAAAATATCCTCCTCCTCAATACTAGACTTACTCTTTTTCAATGCTGGCTGTACAACTTCGGCCAGACTTTGAAAGACATTCAAATCACCAGAAGAAAACTGCGGGCATTTACTAGAAAGCAGTAAAAATTCTTTTAAAAAAGAAAGAGAAGCACTTTCTATCATCTGACGCACAGCAAGATACCTTTGCCCCACTAAAAAATGATGAATTTTCCTTCCTAACTCCTTATGTGGTGTAGAAGCCACTAGATACATAAAGTTCAGGGCTGACTCCAAAAACAACCTTAAAACCTCTTTATCTTCAGGGTTAAAAAGACCGTCTTCGTGATTACCAAGTTTCAGGAAGAACCAAACAAATAATTCAGGAAACATCATAGGCTGATGAGCACAGTCCAAAAGCCTTTTCTTTAAAACTTCTATACTTGATAAGTCACTTTTAATTGTTTTATATACAAAATCCCTCATCGTTGATGAGGTTGTATAGAGAAGAATCTGAATAAAAATCGGTTGCCATAAAGAAGAATATTTTCTTACCAAAGATAAAAATGATTTCTGCAAAGCAACTATAGGCATTTTTTCCAGAATGCGACTGACATCATCTTCCGACAAAGACATTATATATTCCTTATCTATACTAGCATCCGCAACCCCTAAAGAATCAGAAAGAAGAAGATCTCTTTGTAAAGCTAAAGACTCATTATCTATATCAAGATCCTGTAAAACCTTAATCAGTTTATTACGAGTCACCGTGTCTTTTAACTCGCTATGTAAATCTCTAACAAAATGATAAATAAGAGAAATACGCTCAGCATGATCTTGAGTCAGACTTAGTTTATGTTCCAACTGCCCTATATGAGAATTGCCAGAATCAGATAAAACATAGGGATCTTTGGGATTTTCGGGAGATATAATTTGAGTGCCTTTTTTGATCTTAGTTTTAGCCGATTGCCACCACCGATTCCAATCAACCTCAGGAATTACAAGATCCACTAGCTCTTCTTTAATTTCTTTTGCTGTTTTTGGTCCAAGATCCCTAAGGAGAATTTCAATAACTTTAATAGGATTCTCCTTAGCAAAAGCCTCAAACCCATCAGGATCTCCAAATCTTTGTGAAAGGAAATGATCGCTACTTAAAGAAGTTAAACTTTTAAATGCCGTCTCAAAAGAAATATCCTTAGCGCTCATAATTCCTTCAAACTCTATCAACACCTTCTGTTGAAGAAATGAGACTCCCATAACCTCACCAACACCCCAACCTCCTTGATGAAAAACAAAATTTCCTTTGTGCAAATGCATCAAAAAGTCAAAACGACTAAGACTAAATTGAAAATCACGCCCATCACGAAGCCCTACAACACGCAAAGCTTCGTTAAAATTTTCTTCTCCAGAGTATTTTTTATGTACATAAGCAAGCGCAATATCAAAAAACATTTGGCTATTAGATGTTTGTAAATCCAAAATTAGTTGAAGAACACGATCTTTGTCTTTGCCTTCTGGAATCTTCTCCCAAAGAGGAACCACAGTATCGGCAATTTTTCCAAACAAAGGTGCTAATGAAGAAGATTTTACTTTCTCTAGGATTTGAATAAGCTCCTGACTCCACACTACATCGTTAAAACAATACTCCTCCCAAAGGCTTAAAAAGTTCGCAGATTGCCCTTCTTCTATTAAGACTTGCAACTTTTCTAAATAGTCCACGATGGCTCCAGTTTTTAACCCGAAAATATACCGTTACGTATGAAAAAGAGCAATATCACAATACAAAATAATCAAACTTATTTTATAATAAACTAAAATCATGGTGATTGTTATGAATAGTAAATCTGCACAAAAAATTATAGATTCTATAAAACAAATCCTAACTATTTATAATATAGACTTCGATTCTTCTTTCGGATCATCTTTATCTTCTGATTCTGATGGAGATTACGAGTATCTAATCGCAAAAACTCAAGAAAAAATCCAAGAGTTAGACAAGAGAGCCCAAGAAATTCTAACCCAAACAGGAATGTCTCGCGAACAGATGGAAGTCTTTGCAAATAATCCAGATAACTTCTCTTCTGAAGAGTGGCTTGCTCTAGAAAAAGTCCGTTCTTCTTGCGATGAATATCGAAAAGAGACAGAAAAATTAATCAACGAAATTACCCAAGATTTGCATCCCGAAAAAGATTCAAAGCGCCTTAAACAAAAATCTTCTGTTTCTAAAAAAAATAAGAAAAAAAACTGGATTCCTCTATAAAATCACTTATAATCCCGATTGTATGAAACACCTAAGGACAGAGTCCAAGGGACTTCACCTCATAGATTTTTATGAAAATTACAGTCACCCGGGGTTTAGATTTATCCTTACAAGGGTCTCCAAAAGAATCTGGTTTCTATAACAAAATAGATCCAGAATTTATTGCCGTAGACCTAAGGCCATTTAAGTCCTTTCCCTTAAAACTTAAAGTAAAACAGGGAGAAGAAATTTGCTCAGGGTCTCCTGTAGCAGAATACAAACATTTCCCTAATACATATATTACCTCCCACGTCTCAGGAACGGTTACTGCTATACGACGTGGAGAGAAACGATCTCTTTTAGATGTAGTAATAAAGAAAACACCAGGACCTACATCTACAGAGTATACCTATGATCTCCAAACCCTTTCACGCTCAGAACTTTTTGAAATTTTCAAAAAAAACGGTTTGTTTGCACTAATTAAACAACGCCCGTTTGATATTCCAGCTATCCCAATCCAAACTCCAAGAGATGTTTTTATCAATTTAGCTGAAAACCGTCCCTTCACTCCAACTCCAGAAAAACATCTTTGTCTCTTTTCTTCTAGAGAAGAAGGGTTTTATGTATTTGTTGTTGGGGTTCGAGCTATCGCTAAGCTTTTTGCTCTTCGACCCCACATAGTTTTTAGAGATCGCTTAACCCTACCCACTCAAGAGTTAAATACAATTGCTCACCTTCACACTATTTCAGGACCTTTTCCTTCTGGATCCCCATCAATACACATTCATAACGTTAAACCCATTACTAAAGAAAAAGAAGTTGTATTTACTCTTTCATTCCAAGAAGTCCTTACTATTGGTCATCTTTTCTTAAAAGGAAGAATACTACATGAACAGGTAACAGCCCTTGCAGGTACCGCACTAAAAAATTCTTTAAGACGTTATGTCATCACTACTAAAGGGGCTAGCTTCTCGAGTCTGATTAATCTCAATGATATTTCAGATAATGATACGTTGATCTCTGGAGACCCGCTAACTGGACGACTGTGTAAAAAAGAGGAAGAACCCTTCCTTGGGCTAAGAGATCACACTATCTCTATCTTACACAGCCCAACCAAACGCGAATTATTTAGTTTTTTAAGAATTGGTTTTAACAAACCTACATTTACAAAAGCCTATCTTTCAGGATTTTTCAGAAAAAAACGCACGTATACCAATCCGGATACTAATCTACATGGAGAAACTCGTCCTATCATAGATACGGACATCTATGATAAAGTAATGCCAATGAGAATTCCTGTGGTCCCTCTCATTAAAGCTGTTATGACTAAAAATTTTGATTTGGCTAACCAACTAGGATTTTTAGAAGTTTCCCATGAAGATTTTGCTCTACCTACTCTTATAGATCCATCTAAGACAGAAATGCTTACGATAATTAAAAAAGCTTTAATAGAGTACGCAAAAGAATCTGGTATTCTCACTCTTCATTCCTATTGATTTTTTGTTCTCCAAAGAACCTAAAATTCAAATCCAGAATGAAGCAACTCTAAAATACTCGGAGTGGCATAACTAATAATTATATCTGCTCCCGCTCTCTTAATTCCTATTAAAGATTCATAAAACAGTGATTCTTTGTTGATTCCTCCCCTTTGAAATGCAGATAAAATCATGGCATACTCACCACTTACCTGATAAGCAGCTAAAGGCAAATGAGTGCTTTGGCGAATACGATAGATAACATCAAGATAAAGTCCTGCAGGTTTAACCATTAATATATCAGCACCTTCTTTCTCATCCAAAGAACACTCAAGTAAGGCCTCTAGTACATTCTTAGGGTTCATCTGGTACTGCCTTTTATCTCCTGAAGTTACATGTGAGCTTAGAGCATCACGAAAAGGAGAATATAAAGAAGAAGCATACTTCACACTGTAAGACATTATAGAGGTTCTTGAATAACCTGCCTGGTCTAACTTAGAGCGGATATAACCAATCCTTCCATCCATCATATCACTAGGAGCGACTATATCTGCTCCCATTTCAGCATGTAAGGTTGCAATATTTCCAAAAATTCTTACACTTTCATCATTAAGAACTTCTCCGTTAAGGAAAATTCCATCATGACCATGAGTAGTATAGGGATCTAGAGCTATATCACTAATCACACATAAGTGAGGAAATGCATTTTTTATTTCATAAATACTACGACATAAAATGTTCTTAGGATTTGAAGAATAAGATCCATAGGCATCTTTAAGATCACTAGGAATAACGGGAAATAAGATTATAGCTCTTAAGCCATAGTTGCAAAGGCGTTCTATTTCTTTGATAAGTAAATCTAGACTCCATCGGAAAACTCCGGGAAGGCTGAGTATTTCTTCTTTTATATTCTTTCCACTTTTAACAAAGAATGGCGCAATAAAATCTTGGGAGCATAAATGGGTCTCAGCTAATAAATCTCTAATAGCTGCTGTTTTTCTATTTCTTCTTGGACGTCTATCGAGATTTAATAGGTTCATTTTTTAGATCCTTTCAACATTTTCCACAGCTTCTGAATATATACTGTTATATTTATAGATATAATATTCTTCTTCTTTAGGGGGTGTGGAAAGTGTTTAAAACTTTGTTTTTCGAGAGAGTTTTATGTGGTTTTGTTGTTTAAAACTTTGTTAAAACCCTGTTCAATTTGTTGATAAGAGCAGATTTTGCACCTTTATAAACACAAGATCAACCCTTTTTCTACATTGATTTTCCTATTAAAATTAGAATAAGAGTTCGACATTTTCTTACTTTATTTTTTGGAAATAGGTCTTAAAAATGCATATATTTTTCTCCGATACTTCGTTACAAAAACCATAGGCTAAAGTATGCTTGCGGTCATAAGCGACATTTAATGTCGTCCTCTCCTGCAAAAAGATGACATACCATTTGTCGAAGCAGGAACCTACTTAGGTAAGTTTTTTATGATCCAAATGTGCTGGAAGTTCTAATCTAAATTTTTTGGAAATGTCAGTTTTGAGGTGTTCATGTTGGGCAAAGAAGACGAGTTTACTTATAAACAAAAGCAGTACTTAACGCATTTTGTTACCAATCTTGAGTCCAATGTATTTGCTTTAAAAAATCTTCCTGAAGTTGTTAAGGGAGCTTTGTTTTCGAAATATTCTCGATCTCTTTTAGGTTTACGAGAGCTTCTATTAAAAGAGTTTCTATTTAATGAGGAAGAAGGAGAGATTTGCAAAGAAGTCTATGACTTTGAAACAAATGTAGAAAAAGCTGCTGATTTTTACCAAAGAGTTCTTGATAATTTTGGAGATGACTCTGTAGGAGAACTAGGTGGCGCTCACTTAGCAATGGAAAATGTTTCTATTTTAGCTGCTAAAGTTTTAGAAGACGCTCGCATTGGTGGATCACCCTTAGAAAAGTCCACGAGATACGTTTATTTTGATCAAAAGGTTCGAGGGGACTATTTATACTACCGAGATCCCATTTTAATGACCTCGGCCTTTAAAGACGTGTTTTTGAGCACTTGTGATTTTTTATTCGATACTTATTCTACTTTAATTCCTCAGGTTCGTGCATTTTTTGAGAAACTTTATCCTAAAGACTCTAAGACGCCCGCATCAGCATATGCTACTTCGTTACGAGCCAAGGTTTTAGATTGTATAAGGGGATTGCTTCCTGCAGCAACTTTTACGAACTTGGGATTTTTTGGTAACGGTAGGTTTTGGCAAAATTTAGTTCATAAGTTGCAAGGACACAATCTTTCAGAACTCCGGTGCTTAGGAGAGCAGTCTTTAACAGAGCTTATGAAAGTTATACCTTCTTTTGTAAGCAGAGCAGAGCCACATCACCATCATCATCAAGGAATGATGCAATATCGTAGAGCTCTAAAAGAGCAGTTAAAGGGACTCGCAGAACAAGCAACATTTACTGAAGACGTACATTCTTCACCTGGTGTTCGGTTAATTTACGGAGATCCTGATGGGATTTATAAAATAGCTGCAGGGTTTCTTTTTCCTTATTCTGATCGCTCACTCTCAGATCTTATTGACTATTGTAAAAATATGAGTTGTGAAGATCTTATGCAAATTTTAGAAGGCAGTGTTTCTCCAAGAGAGAACCGCAGGCATAAGTCTCCTCGAGGTTTAGAGTGTGTAGAATTTGGGTTTGATATACTTGCTGATTTTGGGGCATATCGAGATTTACAAAGACACCGAACACTTACTCAAGAACGACAACTACTCTCCACACATCATGGATATAACTTTCCTGTAGAGCTTCTCGACACTCCTATGGAGAAATTGTATCGAGATGCTATGGATAAAGCTAATGATACCTATAACGAGATATCTAAAGATTTTCCCGAAGAAGCTCAGTATGTAGTTCCTATGGCCTATAACATACGTTGGTTTTTCCATATAAACGCAAGGGCTTTACAGTGGCTTTGTGAGTTGCGTTCTCAGCCCCAAGGCCATCAAAATTATCGCGCTATAGCTACTGGCTTAGTCAAAGAAATAGTGAAGTTTAATCCTTTGTATGAATTATTTTTTAAATTCGTGGATTATTCCGATATAGATCTTGGAAGATTAAATCAAGAAATGCGAAAAGAAACCATGACTTAAGTATCTTAATTTTTGGTTCACGATATTCTTAAGATATAGAATAAGAAATAGAAAATCTTTGCATTT
The DNA here is from genome assembly GCF_900239945.1 of Chlamydia serpentis. NCBI lineage: Bacteria > Pseudomonadati > Chlamydiota > Chlamydiia > Chlamydiales > Chlamydiaceae > Chlamydia > Chlamydia serpentis. The sequence goes on from NZ_LT993738.1 coordinate 815,362, forward strand.
ACAGGAACATTCTCTGCTGCTATTTTTATTCTTTTTTCAAGAAGAGATCAGAAAATGAAAGATCTTATATACAATAACTTGGTTAGATTTAAAAATATTTCTAAAACTAAAGAAGGGATTTTTGTGAACTTTAAAGTAAAAGGTGTTAAAGGAGGAGCTTCCTTTACAGCCTCTATAGCCGTAGACATAGACTCTGCAGATTTATCTTCAGGAGATTCTATGGAGGTTATTATAGAAAAATGTGCTCAAATCGGAGTTTCTGAATTTCAAAAATGTGAATTCCAATTTGAAGGGATTACCTGTCTTTAGCAATTTATTTATCTGGGTGTAGCGCAGCCTGGTAGCGCACTTGCATGGGGTGCAAGGGGGCGGAGGTTCAAATCCTCTCATCCAGATTTCTTTTCTTTTTTCCGCTTTTCCTAATCTTAAACAGCAACTGGAACCGAATTGTTCTAGAAGCAAAAAACTTTTAGAATACCAAATAAAAATATTGGGAATTTTAGAAAGAACCCAAACTAGAAATAATTATTTCTAACTCTGAATTAGTTTTTAATCCGCTCCCAGTGAGGCGATCTAATAATTCTAAACAGTTATTTTTAGATGTTTCTAACAATTCTAGAGCGGCGTTTTCTCCGAAAAGTAAAGCGTAGTTTAATCCGATTTTTTGATAATCTCTTTGGATGTCTAAAAGATCATCTTTGATTTGAAAGAGTAAACCAAAATTATTAGAGAAACTTGTAATTAAAGGTGTAAAACTTGGATCCCCACCACCAAACAACCATCCAGAAATACAGGCAATTTCAAATAGGGCTCCTGTTTTTTTTATCATTATAGATTGTACATGCTCTTTACCTTTGTTTGCAAAAAACATGTCGTCATACTGTCCCCCTAAAACTCCAGAAAAGCCAATATTTTTGTCTGTAATATCCCCAATAATGTCATAAGCAACATCTACATCTTTAGGATCACAACCTTTTTCTTTGAGTTTTTTAGCATTTAAGCGAAGGTGAGAGTAAGCAGCAGGAATCAATGCATAGGATGCAAGTAGGGCTGTAGCTTCATCGAAAGCTTTGTGTACTGTAGGGCGACCTCTACGTTCATCGTCATTATCCATGCAAGGAAGATCATCAGCAATAAGAGTTGAAGTATGGACAAATTCTACAGCTAAAGCAGAATCCATAACTTCGTAATTTAGCCCTAATCCTTGTGCGATCATGCACACTAATGAAGGCCGTATCCGCTTTCCGCCTCCTTTTAAAGCGTATTCTACAGGAGAGCGAATTGGATGCCCTACAGGACCGAATTCTTCGAGGGCATTTTCTATGGCAATTTCTATATTAGGTCGATAGGTATCTAAAATATGTATCACGATGATAGAGTTCTCTTTTTAAATGACTTGTCCAGGATGAATGTTAGTGTTAGGAAGGATATGTTGACCAGGATTGATAACAACGTTGCATCCTATAGCAACATTCTTTCCTAAAAAAGCACCCACTTTACGACGTCCTGTATTGATTTTTTTTGATTTATCCGAGGAAGAAACACAAATGTTCTTTCCATCTAGGCGGAAGTTAGCACAACGCACTCCAGCACCAAGATTTACGTTTGAGCCTAAAACAGAGTCCCCAAGATAAGCAAAATGAGCTGCTTTTACTTGATGTCCTAAATAACTGCTCTTAATTTCAGTACAGTGGCCCACGATACATTGACTTCCTGTAATAACATTTCCTCTTATATATGCCCCATGACGAACTTCAGTTTGTGGCCCAAGAATACATGGCCCTACAATATAAGCTCCAGATTCTACATAGGCACCTTTAGCAATTTCAATTTTATCTGTATTTTTTAATGTCACACCGGATTCTATGGTTCCGTGAATACCGGAAAAAACATGGTTAGAGAGCATATTTTCTAGAAAAAAAAGAATATCCCAAGTGTAGTGAGCTTTCGATATTATCTCAGGATAAAGGAAGTCTTCAGGGGAAAATATAGAAGAAGCTAGATAGGTCATAGCGCACCAGAGCTATTTACCTCAGCATTTTCATACTCCGAAGATTTACTGACAAGTAATAAAGAAATTACTTCACTCTTAGTTTGAAGGTATAGAACTGTCATCTATTGAAAATAAATAACCGACACCGCGAACAGTTACAATTTTAGATCCATATGGACCTAATTTTTTTCTTAGAGATGCAATATGAACATCTACATTGCGAGCAATAATTTCTTTAGTATTCCCTTTAATCTCTGCTAGAAGATTTTTTCTTAGGCATAATTGTCCACGATTTAAAAGAAGTTTTTTAAGAATACCTGCTTCTGAAGGGGTAAGGTAAACTTTTCCTTGTGGCGAATCTATCATGAGATTTGTGACACGAAATGTGTGATCTCCAAAAGCAATTGTATCTGGGAAACTATGTTCAATAGCTTGGTGTTCCCGAAGGATGGCCAGGATCACCGCATCTAATACCTTTGCAGTAATGGGACGAAGAAGGTAGCCACTTGCTCCTTGATTCAATACTTTTGCAATCGCCTCTTCTTCAAACGTATCGAATAACACAATGAAATTCTCTTCTTGAAATGTTCCATTAGAAAAGAGAACTTCTGGCAATAATAGGTACTCACAAAGTATGAGAATAACTTCAAAAGATGTAGTAAATGTTGGTGATATAATTATTTGATAATCAGATCTTTCTGATGCTAAGTCTTTTAATTTTGAAGATAAATTGAAATCTTCAGTAACAAATAGTATTCTTTTATCACCGAGCATATGAAAACAAACACGATTATATAAATGAATACGTAATATAAAATGAGTTATTTTTCAAAGGTCCTTTACATTTTTTAATTTTTTCTTTTCTGAAAAATAGTTTTGCATAAACACAAGACTATATATATAATTTAAATTTAATAATTTAGAAACAGCTTTGTTTTTCAATTCCTTGAAAGTCGTTCAGGACGTAAATGTTTCGTTACATATTATTTGGTGTTTTTCTCTTCACGTGTTTTTCCTCTGGAGGAGCTCTATATTACTTGTGTTTTTGTCATGATTTTTCTCAAAGACTTAAGGATAAGAAATCAGAATCCATATGGAATGAGCGACAAAAAGAACTGTCAGATTCCGTATTGCATTACTTGCCAGCGCAACAACAACGTTCTCATCTTGTTTGTTTTCAAGGATTTTTATTGCAGAAGCAACAAAAATTTTCTCAAGCAGATAGGATTTTTTCTAAACTCTATGACGAAGTAAAGGATGGTCCTTTTCTTTTTAGGGAGGAAATTTTAGGCGGGAGATTGATTAACAGTTTTTTTTTAGAGAAAATAGATGTAATGGAAACCGTTCTTTGTCTTTTACATCAGTGTTGTCCAAATTCTCCCTACTACCATTTATTTAAGGCATTGTTGTGCTATAAACAACATCGTTTTAGTGAAGTTACCCATCAATTAACATGTTGGCAAGAAGAAAAAGAAAAAGGAATGGCTCCTTTACTGAATTTAAGTTTAGAACACTTACTATCCGATTTTTTTTTAGATTATATTTTCGCGCATTCCCAAATAGAACAAAAAATGTTCGCTGAAGGACGGGTGATTCTTAACCGTAATATTAATAAGTTATTAAAACACGAATCTGAATGGAATGCGAAGACCTATGACCGTATCGTACTTCTTCTTTGCCGAAGTTATTTGTTAGAGCTCTTGGAATCAGATTCTAAGCACATCTACTCTGATTATTATGAGATGGTACTTTTTTATCTAAAGAAAATTTATATTTTAGAACAAAGTCCCTATGCAGAGTTCCTCCCAGAGCAAGAATTGATTTCCTTAATTATGAAGCATATTTTTATCTTACCTAAAGAGAAATTGCAGCCTCTAATTCAAATTTTAGAAATTTGGCAGAAACATTATGTCAATCCTGATAGTGCTTTAATAGTACAAACTTTAGTAACTCAGTTTTCTCATCGTATCGAGGAGGTGATCAGTTTTTGTGAAGCTATAACTTCTTTCCCTGGGCTAGAAGAGCTTCGTCAGCAAGTCGTTATGACTTTTGGGAGTTTACTTGCAAATAAAGTACAACAAATAGAAACAGAAGAAGCTAAACAATGCGTCGCGATTCTCCATGTTTTAGATCCTTCTATTTCAATTAGCGAAAAGTTGGCCCTCTCTTCAGATACACTAAACAATATAGTGTCCAAGGACGACGAGAAACATACAAAATTACAGAATTATCTCGATCTTTGGAAAGCGATACAATCTTATGATATCGATCGACAACAGCTAGTCCAGCACTTAGTTCATGGTGCGAAAGATCTTTGGCAGCAAGGGGGAAATGATGAAAAGGCATTAAACTTACTGCATCTTGTTTTACAGTTTACAGGTTACGATATAGAATGCGAAAGTGTTGTGTTTCTTTTTGTGAAACAGGTATATAAGCAAGCATTGTCTTCTCATGCGATTTCGCGTCTTTTGAAACTTGAGAATTTCATATCTGAAACAAAACTTCCAGTTGTAGTAATTAGTGAAGCTGAAAAAGCAAATTTCTTAGCTGATGCTGAATATCTCTTTGCTCATGGAGACTATAATAAGTGTTACCTATATAGTCTTTGGCTTACGAAAATAGCCCCCTCATCGCAAGCTTATCGATTAGCAGGTTTATGCCTTATGGAAAATAAGTGTTATGATCAAGCTTTGGAGTTCTTATGTATGCTACCGCTAACTGACAGTCTTAACGATCATAGGACGCAAAAAGCGTTGGCCTTTTGTCAAAAATATCAATCTAAAGATAGTGATTTCTCTTAGAAATTTTATATGCCTTCGTGTTGAGAATATAGCCTTCCGTTTCTTACCAATTTTGTATACAATCCTATCTCTTAAAATAGTCAGTATTGTAAGGGTGTTCATAAAAAGATTTTCCAGTCCCATAGTCTCCTGCTATGCTAGAGTGTAATTCAGTGAAAATAGAAAGTTTTATTCTAGGTTATAGCTAAAAGTAATGAGGGAATGAAAAGTGACGGTCGATATAAAATTCTATCCTGTTTTAGAAGACTTATTGAATCAACAGGTCGTATCTCCCCTAGATATAGCTTTTGCTCATAAGTACGTCATCTCACCAAATCTTAAAGAGTCTTTTGTTTTTCTTGCGGTTTCTTCAGCTCTTTGGCGTTGTGGTCATCCTTTTCTTGTTCTTTATGAAAATAGTATCCGCCCCTCCGTAACAGGAGTTTCGGAAGCTGAATTATATCAAGGGTTTGCTAGTCTTCCTCAAGATGTACGAAAGAAATTATTTATTACTGTTTCAGAACGTTTATATTTACGTTCTCAATATATTATAAGGTCTATATTACTAAAAAAACTCTCTTTACTTACTTCGGCGGTCCCTAGTTATTTTCTTCCTGTTATAGATTCATGCGTGCTTTCTGAGGAGCAAAATTTTGTTTTTAATAAAATCACGCAGAAGTGTTTTTCTATAGTTTCTGGAGGACCAGGAACAGGAAAAACTTTTCTGGCGGCACAATTAATACTCTCTTTAGTGAAACAGGAACCCAAACTACGTATTGCTATAGTGTCTCCTACAGGTAAAGCTACATCTCATATTCGACAGATTCTTATACGATACAATATCTGTGAGGATATGGTTACGATTCAAACTGTCCATCATTTCTTACAGGAATATGCCTATCGTGGCTACAGCTCAATAGATGTTCTTTTAGTAGATGAAGGTTCTATGGTGACTTTTGATCTATTGCATAGTTTGGTACAAACATTAAAGGGATATGAGAAAGACGGGAAACTCTATAGCTCTAGTTTGATTATTTTAGGTGATACTAATCAACTACCTCCTATTGGAATAGGAGTCGGAAACCCTCTTCAAGATTTGGTAGCACAGTTTCCTGAAAACACATTTTTTTTAAAGGCATCCCATAGAGTAAAAACAGACGAGGTTCATCAACTTGCTCAATCGGTGTTGCGTAGGGAAGTAGTACCTTTTCTCCCTCTTCTGTCTATATCTTCAGTTATAAAGATGTTAAGGAATCGTTTCGTAGAATCTCTAGATTGTTTAGAAATGCGTTTGTGTGTGCTTACTCCTATGCGGTATGGTCCTTGGGGATTTCTCAATTTAAACAAAAAAATACATCAGGGGCTGGCAAAAAGTCACCCTGATTTACTGATTCCTATTATGATAACAAGTCGTTACGATACTTGGGAATTATTTAATGGAGACACAGGATGGCTTTGTTTAAAAACACAGAAATTACATTTTCCTCAACGCGAACCTATAGACTCTGGAGCTATTTCTCAATATACCTATAACTACGTTATGTCTGTTCATAAGAGTCAAGGAAGTGAATATGATGAGGTTATTGTAATTATTCCTAGAGGCACCGAGGTATTTGGCATACCTATTCTTTATACTGCAATTACTCGAGCAAAACATAAAGTTTCAATTTGGGCGGATCCCGATACTTTACATAGGATAGTAAAAAAATATGATGAGTGATTTGTTTTTAACAATAGAGACCCTCATGGAAATAACCTTGAGGGTTACCTGATGACAGTTTTTAGATTATCCTATTTTAGTATAATCCTTAATAAGGTTAATAACATAGCTAAGCAAACTAATGATAGCCAGAATCAAAATGCCATGAGGTCCAAGAAGAGCAGGAGCAAATGCACAGACTGTGAAAAGAATATCAGCAACAAAATCGACCATATCTCCCAACCAAGCTATGAAACAGTTCCTTAAGCGCCTAGAACGTTCAGCAAAGTCAGCAGAAGGCGATTTTGGATTTTCTGGATCTGTTATTGTTTCTGGTTTTTCTTTGATAACCTTATACAATTCTATCGAACTTTCTGTGAGAGAACAGCTTGTAGCAACTAAGTTAAGACAGGAAGTAACCTTACACCCAACTGAGCTAGCGTGTTTACCTAATTGAATGACGTTAACACTATCCAAGAACGTGACTGTTCCAAGAGTTTTTGCTGCCAAACGAGAAACCTTTCCTGTAATATGTAAAGCTGATTGTCGTTGTAAATGTTGAGATACAGAGCCATCCTCATTTTCTCGATTCGCGTAAATAAATTCACCGCTCTCGTTAGTCTTAAAGAGCATCGAACCATTAAGTAATTGAGCCCATAATGTAACTCCTGCTACTGCATTGTTCACTCCATCAGTGGTAGAAAGAAAGGCCTCTGCTCTTTCTAAAGAATGGTATGAAGGATGATTATTGCCTAGAGCATACTTAGAAATTGTTACAGAACTGTTGGTTAGCCCTATGAGATCATTAGCTAACATAACGTTATTATATAGGGAGGCGGACTGCATCCTGAATAGATCCCCAGAACTTTTGGCTGTAGGCGCCCAAGATTTTGCGTGTAGCAGGATTTGTCTACCGAGATGAAGTGTTGCCATAATCTACCTAATCATTAGATTGTTTAAGAATACTATAATACTATCGCATTAACTTTTAGAGTTGCTCTAGATTTAATACGAGCAGCTTTATTGTCTTTAAAAATCCCGCGCTTTACAGCTTTATCTACTACACTGTAGACGGATTGCAAATGATTAAGAGTAAGTTGAGGGTCATCGAGTTTTAAAGATGCTTCAAACTTTTTTACTATTGTTTTCACTTTAGATTTAAAGCTGTGATTAATTAACTGTCTTTTTTGTGCGGTTAGAATACGTTTCTCTGCGGAAGGTCTTCTTTGTATAACGTTTTTTTTGTTGGGCTTTTTTGGCGCCATAGTATCTCCAGACAAGACAATAGTTTTAGTTGAAAATAAACTACAAGGATTACGTGTAGATCAATTAAGAATAGAAAGAAAAGCTTTCCTTATTTTCGAAGCACATATTAAGAAAAAAGAGAATTTATGAGAAATAAAAAAAGTTTTATGCGAACATAACAATAAGAATATAGTCTTAGAAATAATTTTCTAATCAAACAGAACTTTTGACTATGAAGACCAATTTATTCTTATTTTTTTGATATAAGGATTTATTTTTTATGTTGTTGGTGAAAAAATGGTTAAATACTTATTTCAAATATTGGATTTATTTTCTTCCAGTAATCACTTTACTTCTTCCTTTGGTTTGCTATCCTTTTCTTTCTACAAATCAAAAAATTAATGGTTATTTTATTTTTACTATGACCTCTTCTTTGGGTTGGTTTCTTGCCCTAAGACGTAGAGAAAACCAATTAAAAACAGCTGCAGTCCAACTTCTTCAAACAAAAATTCGAAAACTAACAGAAAATAATGAAGGCTTACGACAGATTCGCGCATCTTTAGAAGAACGCCAACAAGAGACGGTTCAACTGCAAATTCAAAATCAAAAGATTAAAAATAACTTATTGCGTCTTCAGGGTTTGTTTATGAAGACTAAAGGAGAGAATCAAAAATTAGAAGCCCTTTTAGTTCATAGAACTGAAGAAAATCAATGTTTAAAGATACAAATAGATTCTTTAATGCAGGAATGTAGTGAGAAAACAGAGGAAGTTCAAAACTTAAATCGAGAATTGACAGAGGCTTTAGCATATCAGCAAGCCTTAAACGATGAGTATCAAGCAACTTTTTCTGAGCAGCGCAATATGTTAGACAAACGACAAGTTTATATTGGGAAGCTAGAAAATAAGGTTCAGGATTTAATGTACGAGATTCGCAATCTACTCCAATTGGAATCCGACATCGCAGAAAACATTTCTTCTCAGGAGGCAAATGCTTTTACAGGAGACATTTCTTTCCAGCTATCAAACGAATTAAAAAAAATAGCTTTTAAAGCTGAAAATATAGAGGCAGCCTCTTCTTTAACAGCCTCTCGCTATATTCATCGGGATACTACTCTGCATAACTATTCTTTGGAATGTCGCCAGCTCTTTGATAGTTTAAGAGAAGAAAATCTTGGTATGCTTTTCGTTTATGCTCGTCAATCTCAAAAAGCCGTGTTTGCTAATACGTTATTTAAAGCGTGGACAGGGTATTGTGTAGAAGATTTTTTAAAATTTGACAGTGATATTGTCATTTCTGGAAGAAGATTATGGATGGAAGACCTTCTCTCTTCTAAAGAAAATTGTTCAGGAAAATTAGTTATTAAAACAAAATCACACGGTCCTCTTCCTTTTCGTTATTGTTTAATGGCATTAAATAAAGGTCCTCTTCAGCATCATGTTTTGGGAGTCCTTTATCCTATTCATAAAGAAGTGATCCAGAGCTGATATCATTTTCTTTTCTAGGAGAGAAATTTTGTGAAATTCCTGATAAGATGTTGATTTTCTCTAGTGCCTATGATAAAAATGCCTAGATTTCCTATCTTCCTTTGACTAAACTATCCTCTAAGGCTAGAAATCCCCTTGTTTTGTTCCAAGTAAGAAAGTTGTTCATGAATATACAGAATAGCCCAGCTACAGAAGTTTCTTCAGAAGAAGAGTCTCAAAAGAAATTGGAAGAGCTAGTTGCTCTTGCAAAGGAACAAGGCTTTATTACTTACGAAGAAATCAATGAAATTCTTCCCATGTCCTTTGATACCCCTGAGCAAATAGACCAGGTGTTGATTTTCTTAACAGGCATGGACATTCAAGTTCTAAACCAAGTTGATGTTGAACGACAAAAAGAGAAGAAAAAAGAAGCCAAAGAGCTTGAAGGGTTGGCTAGGAGGACTGAAGGAACTCCTGATGATCCTGTTCGCATGTACTTGAAAGAGATGGGTACAGTACCCCTTCTTACTAGGGAAGAAGAGGTGGAAATTTCTAAGAGAATAGAAAAAGCTCAGGTACAGATTGAACGTATCATTTTGCGTTTTCGTTATTCCGCTAAAGAAGCAATTTCTATAGCGCACTATTTAATCAGTGGTAAAGAGCGTTTTGATAAAATTATATCTGAAAAAGAAGTCGAGGATAAAACACATTTTCTTAAACTGCTTCCTAAACTGATTACCTTGCTTAAGGAAGAAGATTCTTATTTAGAAAATTTATTATTAGCTTTAAGACAGCCCGATATATCTAAACAAGAGGTTGTTAAATTAAATGACGATTTAGAGAAATGCCGCATTCGGACTCAAGCATACTTACGTTGTTTTCACTGTCGCCATAATGTGACTGAGGATTTTGGAGAAGTTGTTTTCAAAGCTTACGACTCTTTTTTACAATTGGAACAACAAATCAATGATTTAAAAGTTCGCGCAGAAAGAAATAAGTTTGCAGCAGCAAAGTTAGCTGCGGCTAAGCGTAGGCTTTATAAAAGAGAAGTCGCAGCTGGAAGGACTTTAGAAGAGTTTAAAAAAGACGTGCGTATGTTGCAGCGTTGGATGGATAAGAGCCAAGAAGCTAAAAAGGAGATGGTAGAGTCTAATTTGCGGTTGGTGATTTCCATTGCTAAAAAGTATACAAACCGAGGTCTTTCTTTCTTGGATTTGATTCAAGAAGGGAATATGGGACTAATGAAGGCTGTGGAAAAATTTGAATATCGTCGAGGATATAAGTTTTCGACATATGCTACTTGGTGGATTCGTCAAGCTGTGACTCGTGCTATTGCCGATCAGGCAAGGACAATTCGCATTCCTGTACATATGATTGAGACGATCAACAAAGTTCTTCGCGGAGCGAAGAAGTTGATGATGGAAACAGGAAAAGAGCCAACCCCAGAAGAATTAGCTGAAGAATTAGGGTTAACCCCTGATCGTGTTCGAGAGATTTATAAGATTGCTCAGCATCCTATATCTCTCCAAGCTGAGGTTGGAGAAGGAGGTGAAAGTTCTTTTGGAGATTTCTTAGAAGATACTGCTGTAGAATCTCCTGCTGAGGCGACGGGTTATTCAATGCTTAAAGATAAGATGAAGGAAGTTTTGAAGACCCTTACGGATCGTGAACGGTTCGTGTTAATTCATCGTTTTGGTCTTCTTGACGGTAAACCCAAGACATTAGAAGAGGTAGGTTCTGCTTTTAATGTAACGCGTGAACGTATTCGTCAAATTGAAGCAAAAGCTTTAAGGAAGATGCGACATCCTATCCGCTCTAAACAATTAAGAGCATTCCTAGACTTATTAGAAGAAGAGAAAACAAGTGCTAGCAAAGTGAAGAGCGTAAAAGCTAAATAAGCTCAGGAAATGCTTCCTTTGTGCAGCCTTGTATAAATAGATCTTGATTTGGTGGTTGCCATAGAACGTTATCAATTAGTTATATCAAATTTTCGTGTTTGGTTATTTTTAGGATGTTCTCTTGAAGAACGTCATTTTAAACAACCTGTTCTTATTTCAGTGACCCTTTCTTGTGGTCTGATGCCACCAGCTTGTGTATCTGACCAACTTGCAGATGCTTGTTGTTATGTGGAATTGACTTCTCTTCTTGAAGAAGTTGCTACTGCCAAAGCTTATACTTTAATAGAGCATCTTGCTAAGGAGTTGTTAGATAGTTTAGTGATATCTTTTGGTGATAAGATATCCAAGATAGATTTAGAGGTCGCAAAAGAACGACCTCCTGTTCCTAACTTATTAAATCCTATAAAGTTTAAAATCAGTAAGGAAATATGTCCAAGCACTCTTTTGTCTGTTTAAGCTTAGGCTCAAACTTAGGCAATCGGTTTGAAAACTTACAACGTGCTCGTAGTTTATTGAGTGAACATGGGATTGCAGATTTACGTAGCTCCGTGATTCTGGAAACAGAGGCTTTGTTATTGCCAGGAGCTCCTAGAGAGTGGAACCTGCCTTATTTTAACTCTGTTCTGGTAGGAAACACAGAATTATCGCTTCTAGAACTACTGTCTACAGTACAACGGATAGAGAAAATAGTGGGACGAGCGGAAGGAGAACCTCGATGGGCTCCTCGAGTTTTGGATATTGATATTTTGCTTTATGGAGAAGAGTCTTTTTGTTGTGACAATAATCAAATTCAAGTTCCTCATCCCAGTTTATTGTCGCGTCCTTTTTTGATTTCTTTAATAGCATCACTTTGCCCTTATCGAAAATTTTATAATAAATGTTCCCCATATCATAATTTTACATTTGCTGAATTAGCACATAATCTTCCCTCCGATCCAAGTTCTATTCGTAGAAGTTTATCTCCAGATGTCCTTTTAATGGGTGTCGTCAATGTTACTAATAATTCTATGTCTGACGGGGGGCTGTTTTTAGAGCCTGAAAAAGCCGTTGCTCATGCTGAAGAGTTGTTTATGCAAGGTGCTGCAGTTATAGATTTTGGTGCTCAGGCAACAAATCCTAAGGTAAAGCAATTTCTATCTGTTGATGAAGAATGGCAGCGCTTAGAACCTATTTTGCAATTACTAGCAGGGACCTGGTCAAACAAAAAGCAGTACCCAATAATTTCTTTAGATACATTTTATCCAGAAATTATTCTTAGAGCTATGGATATTTATCCAATTCAATGGATTAATGATGTAACAGGGGGATCTGAGTCTATGGCAAAAATTGCTAAAGACTGTGGATTATGCTTGGTTATGAATCATTCATCCTCTCTTCCTTTGAATCCTAAAAATACGCTTTTGTTTGCGAAGCCTACTTCGGAGCAATTGCTAAGATGGGGGAAAGAGCAGCTTGAAAAATTTTCTTATATAGGACTTGATATTAATCAGGTTATTTTTGATCCTGGAATAGGTTTTGGGAAAAGTGCTGTGCAATCTCTAACAATGCTGCGTGAGATTGCTAAACTTAGACAATTGGGGTGTCGCATTCTTGTTGGGCATTCTCGGAAATCATTTTTATCTTTAATTGGTAATTACGATCCCAAGGATCGTGATTGGGAAACTATAGGTTTGTCGGTGCTCTTACAAAAACAGGGAGTGGATTATTTGCGTGTTCATAATGTCAATGCTCATCAAAAGGCATTGTCAGCTGCCGCTTCTTTTGAAACTTGTGGATATCCTTCGTAATATAGCTTTTTAAATACAAATCTTATTTATGAACGCTAAGATAACTGGAATCGTAGCTTGCGATCCTTCTGGAGTGATAGGTTCAAAAGGAAAGCTTCCTTGGCATTATCCCGAGGATTTGCTATTTTTTTCTGAGACAATACAAAAGTTCCCTATTGTTATGGGGAAAAAGACTTGGGAAACGCTTCCTAGAAAGTATTTTGATGGAAGGCAATCCGCAGTATTTTCTCGTAAAAATCAGCAAACCCTAAAAGGAATTTCTTGGGTGAGGTCTTTAGAAGAGTTTATGCTGCTTAATCTTCTTTCTCCGATATTTTTAATTGGCGGAGCTGAAATTTATTCACTTTTTTTACAAAATCACATGGTTGAAGACTTTTTTGTTTCTCATATCAAAAAAAAATATGAAGGCGATACCTTTTTCCCTTTATCTTGGTTAGAGACCTGGAGAAAGACTACGGTTAGAAATACCCAAGATATCACAATATGTCATTATGAAAATCTCTGTAGTAAAAACACCAACAATATATCCTTTTGATAATTTGTACTATATTTTAAAGTCTTCATTACCGCCTCTTAAAGAGGGCTCTATTCTCGTGATTACGTCTAAGATTGTCTCTTTGTGTGAAGGCGCTGTAGTAGATATAAATAGTATTTCTAAGGATCAATTAATAAAACAAGAAGCAGACGCGCACTTATTTATAGAGAAGTATGGCATTTATCTAACTAAGAAATGGGGACTACTTATTCCTTCAGCAGGGATTGATGAATCTAATGTCGAAGGTTATTTTGTATTGTATCCTAGGGATCTTTTGACTTCTGTGAATGCTATTGGAGATTGGTTAAGAAGTTTTTATCAATTAGAGTCTTGTGGGGTAATTATATCCGATAGTCATACGACGCCATTGCGTCGAGGAACTATGGGTTTAGGGTTATGTTGGAATGGCTTTTCTCCATTGTATAATTATATAGGAAAACCAGACTGTTTTGGTCATCCGTTAAGAATGACCTATAGCAATCTTTTAGATGGTTTATCGGCAGCGGCTGTTCTTTGTATGGGAGAGGGAGCAGAACACACTCCTCTTGCTATTATTGAAGATGCTCCTAAAGTTGTTTTTCATTCTTCTCCAACTACATTAGAAGACATGAACCTTTTAGGAATAGCTCAAGATGAAGATTTATATGGTCCTTTGTTACAATCTATGGAATGGAAAACTCATTAATATAAACCTTTAGAGGTATTATGACGTCATGGATAGCGTTACTCGATAAGCAAATTAAAGATCAACATATGCTAAAGCATCCGTTTTATCAGCGTTGGTCTGAAGGGACATTAGAGAAAGAAAAACTCCAGGCTTATGCTAAAGATTATTACTTACACATTAAGGCATTTCCTTGTTACCTATCAGCACTTCATGCGCGTTGTGACGATTTAGTAATTCGCAAGCACATCCTTGAAAACCTCATGGATGAAGAATCTGGAAACCCTAATCATATAGATCTATGGAGGCAGTTTGCTTTATCTTTAGGGGTTTCTGAAGAAGAAATGACCAACCATCAATTTAGTAAAGCTGCTCAAGAAATGGTAACAACATTTCGTTGTTTATGTAACATGCCATCACTTGCGATTGGCGTAGGTGCTCTCTATACTTATGAAAGTCAGATTCCTGAGATCTGTGTAGAAAAAATTCGAGGTTTGAAAGAACACTTTGGAATTTCTTCCCGAGGATATGCATATTTTACTGTTCATCAACAGGCAGATATTAAACACGCTAGTGAAGAAAGAGAGATGTTAGAAGCTTTAGTAGGCAATGAGAATCCAGATATGGTTTTAAAAGGATCACAAGAAGTTCTAAACACATTATGGAACTTTTTAAGTTCTTTTATAACGAAAACAACGACTTGTTCTTGTGCATAGTATAGTATTTCATTGCTGGTAGAAAAAATAGTAATTTTAGAAGAACAAAACTCCCTTTTTTCAGATCTAAGAAAGGGAGTTTATCTTATATTGAGAATATTCTAAGCTTCTACCGGTGAATTAAGAGCTTCTTGAGTTGTTTCTATAGGATTAGCAGCGAGTGTTTTAGGTGTCGTGATGATTTCATAGATACGCTTCTCAATTTCTTCGAAAAGTTTTTTGTTTCGCTTGAGTTCTTCACGAACAAATTCTCTTCCCTGTCCTAATTTTTTATCTTGGTAATTGAACCAAGAACCTTTTTTCTCAATAATATTATATTCAACCGCAAGGTCTAAGATACAGCCTGCCGAGGAAATTCCTTCATTGAATAGAATATCAAATTCTGCAACCCTAAATGGAGGAGCGAGTTTGTTTTTCGCTACTTTGACTTTAATACGATTTCCAATATCAGAGTTATCACTGCCTTTTATAGAGCCTATGCGGCGGATGTCCAAGCGGATTGAAGAGTAGAATTTTAAAGCACGTCCCCCTGTGGTGGTTTCAGGATTCCCAAAGCTGACGCCAATTTTTTCTCGGATTTGGTTAATAAAAACTGCGCAAGTTTGACTACGAGATAATGTTGCTGTAAGTTTACGTAGTGCTTGAGACATCATACGAGCTTGTAGGCCTACGTGTACATCACCGATATCTCCTTCAAGTTCACTTTTAGGGACTAAGGCGGCTACAGAGTCGATAACGATCACGTCAACAGCTCCTGAGCGCGCGAGTAATTCTGCTATGCTTAATGCATCTTCACCACAATCAGGTTGAGAAATCATAAGGTCATCAATATTAACGCCAATAAGAGAGGCATAACTAGGATCTAAAGCATGCTCTGCATCTATATAGGCAGCAACCCCGCCCATTTTTTGGGCGTTTGCTACGATATGGGTTGCAAGCGTCGTTTTCCCTGAAGATTCGGGACCAAAGATTTCGATAACCCGACCTTTAGGAACACCATGAACTCCTAAGGCCAAATCTAAAGATAAGGCTCCTGTTTTTATTGTAGAGATTTCATGTGTCGCAGAGTGTCTTCCTAGACTCATAATTGATCCAGTACCGAATTGCTTTTCAATATAAGCAACAGCAGCTTCTAGAGCCTTTTTTCTATCAGGTAAATTCATGTAAGTGCTCCTTATTTCCATATTCCCCAGAAAATAGTTCTTTTTCTCTGAGACTCAAGAGAAGTAAAAAGGCTCTTCTCATAATTAGTTGAGAGATTTGGGATGGAAGGTTTTAGATGATGTGTAACATTCTGTATTGTTTTGCTCTCTATGCATACTTGAATTTGTTATGGCAGTCAAGCCAAAAAGTAACTTTGATTTGCCTGGTTTCTCTATCAATTTAGGGGTTATACTAGCATATAGGCACTTTAGTTTTAGATAATACTTAAATTGTATCTGGAAAATTAAATGCTTTTAATAAATTAATTGCTTTAACAAAACCATCAAATGGTAGAAATTTTCATAAGCTTACTAACATAAATAGATCTGAGAGAGAGGAATATCATGATTTTCTTGAGGGAGTTTCTTGATTTTTTGTTCGAGATAGCCGACTCCAATAGTTGGGAAATAGGGGTATTTTGCTAACCAACGATCGTAAATACCTTGGCCATAACCAAGACGGTATCTTTGTTCATCGAAAGCAAGACCCGGCACAATTGCATGAGTAATTCTATTGGTTGAAATTGGTTCTTGGTTAAGCAATTTATCTTTGGGTCCAGAAATGCACTTCAGATCTTTTATAGAGGAAATCAAAACAGGATGAAGATTCGTTTGGTCTATCTTAGGAAGGGCTAATGTATACTCTTGAATCAGGATACTATTTGCTTCCATCATGTCTATTTCATGATTAAAAGAAACAAAGGAAAGAACAACACTTCCCTTAGGAAAACACCGAATGAAGGAGCAAATAGCTGAAGAGGCTTGGCGTCTTCGTTCTTCAGAGAGATTTTTGCGGATAGAGGCAAAAGTTTTGCGTAACGTGGTTTTCTCTATTTTAAGATGGGTCATAAAGGAAGTTTTGTCAATTGATTAAAGGTTTGCCATCTTGATAGGGAATTTTTTTGGTCACAGTTCCTGATGAAGAGAAAAATACAGCCGTGCCACAACCACGTTCTACTTTAGAATAAGGATGACGGTCTCCAGGGCGGAAGTACTCTCCTTTAATTAGCAGATCATTATCATACTCTTCGGTAACCATGATCTGTCCTTCGGGGTAGTATACAGTAAATAAACCAGATTTTTTATTGTTCACTAGTTCTTTACAGCTTTCTAATGTGCCGCAAGGATACCAAGTTTTCACTATACCTTGCAAAATTCCTTCATGCCAGTTGAGAAGCAGTTTGGGTTTTCCTGTATCAGGATAGAAGAAGAACTCTTCTCCTTGCTTACAGCCCTGAACAAGATAATATGTTTGAATAATATTTTTCCCTGAATTATCAAATCTGGTGACCTTACCTTGAGGCTCTCCTTGGTAAAATGTTTGGGTTTCTATAACAGCGTATTTACCATAAATTGCCCGTGTGCCAGCGCCATCTTTTATAAATGCATAGATTTCTTGAGTTTGGGGATCTAAGTATTCTGCTTGAACTAACCGTCCTTCACTATACTCTTCCCATGCTAATATATCTTCTGACTCTTCGTTATAACGAAGAGAAGAGCCGTGTTGTCGACCACAATGATAATTTTGTTTTTTGAGTAATTTTCCTGATGACGTGTAGGTTAAAAATAGACCATGAGGAACCCCTTTATGGTAAGAACATTCTTTCCAAACTTTCCCGTTAGTATGATAGTAAATAGATGAACCTTCTAGTAGACCTTTTTCGTAACGAATAGCTGCTTCTAAGGCACCTTCATCATTGTAGGCAAATGTTGTTTGATCAAATAGCCAACCAGATTCTGCTGAAGGATGAAGATCAGCGATTCCTCCGATAATTTCAGCTTGAATTTTAATTTTCCCATTTATATGCCACTCACGATATCTGCCATAAGCTCGATTATTCAAACATTCAAGATATTGTTTGATTTGTCCGTTAGTATGATATGCTGTTAAACAAGAAACACTATCCCCACGCTTGTTTTTATACATCCTCATGACCTTCTGATAAGGCTGAGGAGAAAGAAAATTAACTTTAGCGTACTTTTTTAATTTCTCTTTAGCACAGATGGTTTCTGATAGGCCATTTCTATCAATAATATTGATCCCAGTGAGGGTAAGTTTGTCGTAATCATCTGTTCTTCCATATAGGGAGGACATAGTAATTAGAGAAGAACATAGAAATAAGTAGAATGCTTTTTTTAGACCCATCGACTTATAGCCTCCGCATGCGTTAACCAAATCTCATTTCCTAAAAGTGTAGCTTGTTTTGTCATTTTCCAACGGGTGAAGAAAGCTAATGGGGTACCAGGGTTCTCTGGATTAAAAAGAGAGAATAGGGATGCAATATCGTTGAGATCCATTTCAGTGGCATGCGCTAGACGCGTAAAAACAAAATCACTATGAGTTTGTTCCCAAATCCAGACAAGCTGTTGACTAGCTTTTTCTAAAGCGCGCTTTCTTTCCCAAACTTCCTTACTCTGGGCTAAAAGAGAGTTAGAATTTAGTGTGTTTAGGCGCTCACGTTCTTTGGATAGTAGACGTAGCTGTTTACAAGAGTTGTTTAGGTTGTCTAAAGAAAGATTTTTGCGCTCTTTAGAAATTCGTGTGTTATATTTGATCACCAGATGTTCATGGTCTTTTGTGGCTTTTAATGTAAGAATTTGAGAATTTAAATCGGACCATCGTTTAGAAATCTTAATGTGATTTGCAGTAATCGCTGCAATGGGAAAGATACTCAAGAGAGCCTGACAACTAAGAATCAGTATAGACATTGATTTTTGCATAAGACACCCTAAGAACTTAATGTAAATTTTAATTTAAAAGATTGCTCGTCTTCAAGAGCCCCTGAAAAATGATGTAACTTAGGGTGACTTGATACTTTTTTTAAAAATTGAGAAATTTCTTCTGACAGACCTTGTCCTTTTACTTCAATTAAAGCGGTATAAGGAAGAGAGGGGTTTTCTTGTGAGGGATAGCTTGTCATTGTATAGGAAAAATAAGAGAACTTTACAGATGGGGTTATTTTCGTAAGAGCGAGAAGAAATTTTAGTGTTTGTTCACTTGTAGGGATTGTTGGGAGGAGAGGATAGTTTAAGGACGAATACTTCATTGCCACAGCCTCTACTTTTTTCTCCGCAGCTTTCAGCGATTTAGGTAGTTTCCCTTCTTCAGGACAGGCAAGAGAAAAGTGGTTGCCTGCGCACGAGGAAAGAGCTTTGAGTTTTAGTGCTGATCCAATGCCAACTACAATTGTCGCAAAAAGAGCACACTTCCCTATCAACAGGGAAGAGCGTAATAACCAATGTTTTTTTGCTGATCGAGAAATTGATGTTGTATCGTAGGTGAAGGTGAGGGGTTTTTTGGAGGCTCCATGATAGGCAGCAGCAATACTGTCTCCATAGATCTCCCAATCCTCGTCCTCAATGCCATAGGTCATAGATTGACATATCACAAGAGGCAAAGTTAGTTTTTGTTCTAAAGATTTTTTTAGACTAGGCGAAGCATGAGCTATGTGAATCGTAGAAAGAACTGTGTTCGGGAATGTTTCCTGTATGTATTGTAATGTGGCATAAATGTCGTCACAACTTTTTTTCATTGAACAGTTGGGGAAAGAACGTGCTACGATAATAGCATGATTTTTTACGAAAATACAGGTGGTCTCTTCGGAGCCGACATAAATAAGAAAATAGATAGGTAAGGTTTTTAAAGGACTTTGTTCTGCTAGAAAAAAGATGTCAGCAGTTCGAGAGGATAGTTGATTTGGAAAAACTTGAGCCTCTGATAAAAAAGAAAGGTCCTTTTTCAAAGTGTTTTTCTGAGCAATCCATAGTGTTAGGGGAGTTTCTCCTTTGTCTGTAGGACTCCCTAACTGTGGTTGCACGATTAAAGACTCCCAGGGAAGAGCCAGACTTGCTTCTAAGTTAGTAAGGGCTACTTTTAAAATATTTTTTTTGTTTCTAAGTGATGAAAACGAGCCTTTAACTAAAATATCAGAGCCCTGAAGAGAAAAAGTAGTGGATGCTGAGAAATATTTTTTGGGAAGAGGCCATGTCTCTCCTTCAGCAATTTGTTCACAGTGACAAACTATCCATCCTTTACATGTTTTCTGTAAAATTGCTATTTTAATAGTGTTGTTTCCAGCTTTGGTTAGTCCAATATGATAAACAGGCAGCTTGAATTTCATAACGTAAGAGTTCTTAAAATATAAAGGCAGTCATTTTAATGGATAAAAGGCTCTTTTTCAAGGAAAACACATATTAATTGTAATTAATAGAGTAAAGTATAATGCTATCTTATTTCTTAAGAACAGCTGTTAATGTTTATAGCTTTCTAATTTTAGCCTATATTTTTGCCTCTTGGGTCCCGGATTGTCGCTGTGCCCGTTGGTATCAAGTGGTGTCTAGGTGGGTGGACCCTTTTTTGAATCTCTTTCGTAAATTTATCCCTAGAATTGGATTTATTGACTTTAGCCCTTTTATTGGTCTACTTTGCCTTGGAATCCTTCCTTTTGTTATATTAAGAGTCGTACGTTTTATTATTCTTAATATTTTTCATGTTCCATGGCTTCTACAATATTTATAAAAAATATTTTACTTCGATCGCCTATAGTTTACGCCCCTCTAGCGGGTTTTTCTGATTATCCTTATCGCCAGATGTCTGCATTGTATAAGCCAGGGTTGATGTTTTGTGAGATGGTCAAAGTAGAAGGGATACACTATGCTCCGAAGCGTACTCTTAAGCTTTTAGATTATAATGAGAACATGCGCCCTATAGGAGCACAATTATGTGGTAGTAATCCCGAAACCACTGCAGAGGCGGCTAAAATTTTGGAAGGCCTTGGTTTCGATCTTATAGACTTAAATTGTGGGTGCCCTACAGATAAAATTACCAAAGACGGGAGCGGTTCGGGTCTTTTAAAAACTCCCGATCTTATAGGTAAGATTTTAGAAAAAATTATAAATAGTGTTTCGATTCCTGTAACAGTAAAAATTCGCTCGGGTTGGGACGCAGCAAACATTAACGTAGAGAATACAGTACGTATTATACGTGATTCTGGAGCAAGTGCAGTTTTTGTTCATGGAAGAACTCGTGCACAGGGGTATCATGGGCCTGGGAACCGAGAGTACGTGTCTAGGGCTAAAGCAGCTGCCGGAAGGGATTTTCTGGTCTTTGGTAACGGAGATATTTTTTCTCCAGAATCTGCTAAAGAGATGCTTAGCACAGGATGTGATGGAGTTCTTGTAGCCAGAGGAACTATGGGTGCCCCTTGGATTGGTAAACAAATTCAGGAGTATTTGGCTACCGGAAGTTATGAAAAAGTCTCGTTTATTAAAAGGAAAGAGGCTTTTCTTCAACATATGCATTTAGTAGAAGATTATTATCAAAATGAAATCAAGTTTCTGTCAGAAACTCGTAAATTATGTGGTCATTACTTAGTTTCTGCAGCGAAAGTGCGCTTCCTTCGTGCACAGCTAGCGAAAGCTTCATCATATCAAGAAGTATACCAATGTGTGCATGATTATGAAGAACCTGAAGAGTCTTCCTTGGATACCCTTGTTAAGTGTTGACTTAGATATTTAGATAGTTGGAACATATCAATAGGATTTGGACCAATAATAGTTGCTAAGTTACTGTCAGGAACTAACAGCTTTTTATTTTCTGATGACTGAAGTTGGTGTTTTTTAATGTAGTCCCAGATTTTTTTTGTTGCTTCTCCTCGGGACACGGGTGTGTTTCCAATCATATTCGCGAGATCTGAAGAGGGTATAAACAGCGGGCCTGTTTTTTTTTGCGAAGGTTTTTTTGCAATACTTTTTGTTTTTCCCTTCTTAGCTGTTTGTATTGTTGACTTTTTCTTAGTTTGGGTTTTTTTCTTGTAAGGAGTTTTTTCTGTACCTGAATATTTTGTCATTACAGCATCTATAGAATTACCAATAACACTGCATTCAGGATACTCTGAACAGGAGTAGAAAATTTTATTATAACGAGAGCGTTTTTTAAAGACCTTGCCTTTACAACCTATTGCAGGGCAGGGAACAGGTTCTTCCTGTTCGATTTCTTCTCCTTTTTTATGAATAGAAATCGTGCTTCGGCATTCAGGATAATTCTCACAACCTAGAAATGTTCCATAACGGCCATGGCGTATTTTCATAACACCTCCACAAAGTGGACAGGGACTGTCCCAGGGAGTATCTTCAGCATAATCGGTTTTGTTAAAAGCGAGCTCTTCCTCAGAGGTACGATAATCACACTCTGGATATTCTGAACAACCATAGAAATAGCTACTTTTAGACCAGATTTTTACCAACTTCCCTTTGTGGCATTTAGAACACTCTATATTTGTAAGAATTCGAGGAATAACAGCTTCTTTTTCTGCTGTAGTAACTACAGGAAGAAATGTTGTCCAAAATTCTTGAAGTAAAAGTTTCCAAGATTTTTTATTATCTGCAATTAGTTCTAACTCATCTTCCATTAGAGCTGTGAAACCTATATCCATAATTCTAGGAAAATTTGTTTCTAAAAACTGTGAGATAATCTTGCCTAATTCTGTAGGGCGTAGGCGTTGGTTTTCTTTAGTAGTATATTCGCGACTTTGGATTTTATTCATAATTGTCGCATAGGTTGAAGGACGGCCGATTCCAGACTTTTCTAATTCTTTCACTAAGGAAGCTTCTGTAAATCTGGGAAGAGGTTTTGTGAATGCTTGTTCTGGAGAGACTTTCTCTTTAATTAGGATATCTTGGGCATGTAAGAGAGGAAGAGGGTGACTTTCTTCTTGCTCATTTTCATCATCATGCTTCTCTTCATATACTGCGAGGAATCCTTTAAACTTTAATAAAGACCCTGAAGCTCGAAGATCAATACCTGTATTCGTGGTAATTTGAATAGCTAGAGTATCGTAAACGGCTGGAGTAATTTGCGAGGCTACAAAACGCTTCCAGATTAAGTTGTAAATTTTAAACTGATCTTCAGAAATTTTATGTTTTAATTTATCCGGAGATAAGCGGATATCTGTGGGACGGATAGCCTCATGCGCATCCTGAGTCATCTTTTTTGTAGTGTATACGTTAGCTTTTTCAGGTAAATATTCTTTACCAAAAGTTTCATTTATATACTGTCTTACGGAAGATAAGGCTTCAGGATCTACGCGTACAGAATCTGTACGCATATAGGTAATCAAACCTGTAGAATCTTCATTATCTAAATCAATGCCCTCGTACAGGGTTTGCGCAATAGACATTGTTCTAGAAGCAGAAAAACGAAAATGCCGGCTTGCTTCTTGTTGTAATGTCGATGTAATGAAAGGAGGAAGAGCAAAACGACGTTTTTCTTTAGCTTCTACACGAGTAATTGTAAAAGAAGATTTTTCTAAAAGCTCGGCGTAATAGCGAGCTTTATCTTCCGAGTTAATAAGAAGAATATCATTTTCTGTCTTTCCTTCAGGAATTTCTTTTTCCCATTTTTTCCCTTCGGCAGAATAGAGTTGAGCCCAAAATGTTTTAGTTGTTTTGGGATCTTGCAGTAAGACTTTTAAGTTCCAGTATTCGACAGGAATAAAAGCATCTATAGCTTTTTCTCGATCTACAACCAGTTTTAAAGCTACCGATTGTACGCGTCCTGCAGATATTCCTGAACGTTGTTGTAATTTACGACTTAAGATGGGGGAAATCTTATATCCGACAATACGGTCAAGAAGCCTACGAGCTTGCTGAGCATTAACCAGAGCCATATCAATTTCTCTGGGATGTTTTAGGGCTTCTGTAACAGCATTTTTGGTAATAGCATTAAAGGATACCCGTTGGATTTGAGAAGCTTTTGGCAGTTGATTCGCGATATGCCAAGCAATAGCTTCTCCTTCTCTATCAGGATCAGGAGAAAGATAGACTTTTTCACATTTTGCAGCTAGTTTGCGAATTTGATTAATAACCTCTTGCTTATCAGGAAGGACTTCGTATTGAGGTTCAAAGTCATGATCTACATCAATACCAAATTCCTTAGCTGGGAGATCTACAATGTGTCCTATAGATGAGGCAAAAACAAATTCACTTCCTAATAATTTTTGTAGTGTTTTAATTTTTGCAGGTGATTCTACTATAATTAAGGACTTCTTCATTAATTTAATTGCGTGGCGACCCTGGATATTTTACCTAGAGAAAACGCGACTCCCTTTTATTAATTTGATTTTCTAGTTCCTAAAACTTTGTTTTCATGCAAATATATGCTATTTATTTCAAGGCTTCACTGAAATAATAAAACAAATTTCTCAAAATTTTCCAACGCAGTTACAATAAGCTGCTCTAGAGTATACCTTTCTATGGGTGTGCCGATAGTTTCTCTGTAAAGGAGAAAAATAGATCTGGCTTGTGCAAATCATACTATTGCGTTCTATTAAACGTTAAGTAGCAGGAATGCTAGTCTTTATAAGGGTTAGCCTAGAGAACTCTTGATACGTCCCTATGGTTATTGAGTAAGAAGCAAATTCTTTTCAAGGGAATAATATGTTAGAAACTTTTGAGGTTTGATTTTGAACTTTCAATGTTTAGATTTTCTTGATTAATAAAGAGTTTTAAAATCGCATAGGTTTAAAATCAAAAGAGGCAAGGCTTGTAGGAATCCAATAAGACTCCTATTGGATTTTGCTTGTTAAGGATTCTAATTTCTTTTAACAATGAGGAAATAGGTTCGAGAAAGGGTCGAACAGAGCCAAGAGATCAGGAAACTAAACGTGGAAAAACTCGAATTTGTTGCTAGCCCTCCTCCTTCTGATGATGATTTGATTACTTTTAACAAACAGGGCCTGATTCCTGGACCCGAAGAAGAAGCTGTAGCTTTCTTTTTGCGTAGTAATGCTATGATAGATTTAGGGCCTCAAAATCCTCCATCATTTCCTGCATTTCTGAAAGAAATTTTTGATGTTCTTCCTATGCATGTTGAGGTTCTCTATTCCAATGAAGGATTGGATGCTTGGGAGGCAGGGTGCACATGGATTCTAAAAAATCAAGTAACGATCCAAATCCGGAAACATTTACTCAAAGCTTCTCGATGGTTGGGAATATACTCTAGGGATGAGGTACTAGCTCATGAAGCTGTACATGCTGCTAGAATGAAGTTTTATGAACCTATATTTGAAGAGGTTTTAGCCTATCGCACTTCTCGTTGGGGTTGGAGAAGATTTTTTGGTCCGTTATTTCGTTCTCCAGGAGAAAGTTATTTATTCCTCTTTTTCACAATTTTAGGTTTAGGGATCTCCTTATGGTATCCTATCATGGGGATGCTCATGATGTTGGCTTTACCTGGATATTTTTTTTTAAGATTATGTATAGTCCAGAGTTATTTTTATCGTGCGATGAAAAAAATTCGTAAAATGTTGGGCATCCCTCCACTATGGGTAATGCTAAGGCTTACAGATAGAGAAATTAAAATGTTCGCTAGAGAGCCTATTCCTGTTTTAGAGAATTATGCTAGAAAACGAAAGTTAGAAAATGTACGTTGGAAGCAGATTTATCAATCGTATTTTATTTAACTTTAGTCATGGACTATCTCTTAAAGTTTTTTAATTATGTCTGCTTGCAATGTAAAACCGTTTTACATTCGGAGTCGCATTTTTCTTTTGTTCGCAGGAAGAATGTTAAGCTGAGATCGGTATTTTGCAACAGTGCGTCGTGCACAAGGAATGCCTTTTGCAGTAATTCTATCACTGATAGTTCTATCCGATAGAGGAGCTTGTTCAGTAGAGATCCATTGATAAATCCACTGCAATATCTTCTCTTTAGAATGAGAGGAATCTTGATGTACTCCTTTAGGGAAAAGTCGTTTTAAAGGAAAAATACCTATGGGGGTAGCAATTACTTTATTTTCTATAGCACGAAAGATCGTAGATTCATGGAGAGCTAGATCTTCGGCAAGACTTTTAATTGCTACAGGTTCTGGAGAGGAAATATTCCCTAATAAAAACTTTTCTTGTTTGGGAAGTAGTGACTCCATGATGCGAAGGAGCGTTTCTTCTCGTTTTCTAAGATTTTTAATTAGCCACTTCGCTGATAAAATTTGTTGTGTAAGGTTATTTTGTTCTTCTTTAGGCAGCTGTTCGTAGAAGTCAAATGTTTTTCTATTAAGCTTTATAGATGGAAGGCCTCGCGCACTCACTTTGATATCCCAAGATCCTGAGTGATAAAAAAGATAAATATCAGGAAGCGGGGTTGCCACAAGAGGTTTCATGGTGTAGGCAGCTGCAGGACTCCAAGGGATTGTTCCGAGTGCTTTTTTTAAAATAGTTAGAAGTTCGGGTAAAGATAGTCGGAGTTTTTTCATAATAGGAAGAAACTCACAGTTGGTAATGAGGGGATAGAAATCGCGAATGATAGTATATGCTTTTTGGTGAGAGGAGTCTCGGAGGAGCCTCATCCAATAGCTTTGTAGCGAGGGAGAGGCAATTCCTAAGGGATTTAAATTTTGTATAGTATTCCAAACTCTATAGATTTCGTTTAAGGGAAGCTCGAGCTGATCAGCAAGATCCTCAGGATTTTGTAGAAATAGTCCTTGATCAGAAAGGTTGCCAGCAATTTGATGGGCAATGAGTCGTTCTTGGGAAGTGGAGAAGATTTCATCAATTTGAGAGAGAATATGGGTGTACAAGGATTTTTGAGGTGCAGGGGTATTATTTAAATAAGCAAATGTAGAGCTTATAAATGGAGAAGAAAAAGAGCTTTCCTCGTCTTCTAAGGAAGAGAGATCGAGAAAAGGATTATGAATGATTTCTTGTGTGATATATGAAGATAATTCAGTAAGCGGTGACTGCAGCATTCGCAAGCCTTGTTGCATCCTTAGTGAGGGGAGATACTTTAGAGACAACTGCTGCTTTTGTTGAAACATGTCTAACGCACTTGAATCATATAATCTTTTGGTATTTCCTTTAGAAATCTACTAGGCTTCATCATCCGTACTGTTCCCCAAAGACTGCGAACTTGTGCGGCAGTGAGATAGAGGAGGTCTTGAGCTCGAGTAATTCCTACGTAGCATAACCGCCGTTCTTCTTCAAGATTTTCGTAGTTTCCTCCTAGGGAATTAGCATGTGGGAGGAGTTGTTCTTCTAAACCTACAAGAAATGACACTCGAAACTCTAAGCCTTTTCCATTATGGAGTGTCATGAGATTGACACGATCAGCCGTTAGATCTTGATCATCATCCGAACCTTTTAAGGCAAGATCATCAAGAAAAAGTTCTAGATGACGCTCGGGATTTTGTTGTTCAGCTTCTAAAGCTTTATGATAAAGTTCCTCTAAATTGCTTTTCCGATCTTTGAATGTATCAGGATCTTCTTTTAAGATGTCGAGATAACTAGTAATCCTAACAACAGCTTCTATAAAATCTCTAAGAGAAAGGGTGTGGTAAGCATCTTCAATTTGAGAGAACAGAGCAAGATAATCCTGAAGTCCTTCCTGTTGTTTTTTAGATAGCTTGACAGCTTTAGTATCTAAAGCTTGTTGGCAGGCTTGAAGAATAGGAAGATCTTTAGCAATAGCATATTGTGTAAGCGCAAATATTGTTGTAGAACCGATGCCTCGTTTGGGTAAATTTACAGTTCTATCAAAAGCAACAATATCACTTTTGGAAATAAAGACGCGTAGAAAAGCCAAAATGTCTTGAATTTCTTTGCGTTTATAGAAAGAAAGGCCTCCTATAATTTCATAAGGGATTCGCCTGCGTAGTAAGGCATCTTCAAATGTACGGGATTGAAAATTAGTTCTATAGAAAATGCATATATCGCGAAGTCTTACTTTTCCTTGTCTATGTAATTGAAGAATTTCTGCAGCAACAAAATCTGCTTCTTCGCGATCCGTACTTCCTAGAAAAAAACGAATCTTTTCTCCAGGTCCTTTAATGCTTCGCAGTTCTTTTTCTAACCTTGAAACATTGTGTTTGATCAAAGCATTAGCAGCATTTAGGATGTTTCCATAACTACGATAATTTTCTTCAAGGCACAATACTTGCGAGTGAGGGTAGTCATTTTCAAAATTTAATATATTATGAATATTCGCTCCTCGCCACGAATAAATCGATTGATCAGGATCTCCAACAGCAAAGACGTTCCCATGTTTTTTTGAAATCAGTTGCATTAGAGTATATTGCGCATGGTTGGTATCTTGATACTCGTCAATCAATAATGCTTTCCATAATTTGTTGTATGTTTCTTGTGCTTCAGGACTTTCTTTGAGCAGACTAACAGTTAAAAATAGTAAGTCATCAAAATCCAAAGCATTTACTTCAATGAGTTTTTTTTGATATTCCTTGTAAATAGAGACAACAGGGTCTATATAGTCATTCGGATCCAAGTCTTCAGGGAAAAGCAAGCGGTTCTTTGCTTGTGAAATATGGGCCTGTATCTTACTGGCAAGGTTTGGCTTTAGGTTGAGTTGTTGTAAACAATGCTTTATTAGTTTTTCTGCATCACTCTGATCGTAAATAATAAAATTATTTTCACGATTTAATAAATTTATAGAACGTCGCAGAATAAATACTCCTAAGCTATGAAATGTACAGACCATAGGAACATCTAGGCTAGAAATAGAGGCACACTGGCTAACAATACGTTGTTTTAATTCTCGAGCCGCTTTATTGGTAAAAGTAACGGCAAGAATTTCTCGGGGATGAATCCCTTCATTAATTAAATGTAAGATTCTATAGGTAACAACGCGAGTTTTCCCTGCTCCTGCTCCTGCTAAAATAAGTGTCGGTTTTAGGGGGGCTGTCACAGCATTACGTTGTGCTTCGTTGAGTTCTGAGATACATATCATAATAAATCCTAATTTTTAGCTTTGCGCTTGGAGATCAACAATCTCTGTCGAGCTAAAATGAAAAGCGAGTATACTTCCTTTCTATTATAGAAAGGTGGTTTATGCAGAATGTTACTATAGATCAGCTCCCTTTGTCTTGGCAAGAACAGCTTCCTTCATGTTGGTATGAACAACTTAAAGAAGAATGGTCTAAACCTTACATGCAGCAACTTCTCATTTTTTTAAAAGACGAGTATGATAATGCAACTATTTATCCTGATGAAAAACAGATATTTTTTGCTTTAAAAAGCACTCCTTTTGATAAAGTTCGTGTTGTTATCTTGGGTCAAGATCCTTATCCAGGAGAAGGGCAAGCGCATGGACTCAGTTTCAGTGTTCCCAAAGGTCTGCGTTTGCCTCCGTCTTTAGTTAATATTTTTCGAGAGTTAAAAGCAGATTTAGGGATAGATAATCATACAGGTTGTTTAGAGTCTTGGGCTCATCAAGGTGTTTTGTTATTGAACACAGTATTAACTGTACGTGCTGGGCAGCCCTTTTCTCATGCTGGCAAAGGTTGGGAGTTTTTTACAGATGCGATTGTGAGTAAACTGATCCGAGAGAGGAGTCATATTATTTTTGTTTTGTGGGGAGCTGCTGCCAAAACAAAATGTAAATTGTTATTTAGTTCAAAACATCAACACGCCATTTTATCATCACCCCATCCCTCTCCGTTAGCTGCTCATCGTGGTTTTTTTGGTTGTTCACACTTTTCAAAAATTAATTATCTGCTTAATAAGCTGAATAAACCAATGATTAATTGGAAGCTCCCATGAACGAAAGTATTCGATCTGTTTGTTTTCAAAAGACACCCCAGCTAACTGCGAAGTCTGTGGTTAGTATGGAGATGTCCTTAACCTCAGAACAACTATCCTCTGCAGAAGAAGTAACTTCTCTTGCTAATTTGGAAGCAGACTTTTTACGAGCAGAAGCTCTTTTAGTAGAGATGAGAGAAATTCGTAGCTGCTTAGAACAGTCTCTACGGACTTTAGTTCCTGGAGAGTAGGTGTTTTTCAAATACATTCTGGAGATAGGGAGCTAATTTTTGTAATGCCTTGGCTCTATGAGAAACTTGATTTTTTATCTCCTCAGTTAGCTCAGCAAATGTTTGTTTATAGTCATATTTCACAAATATAGGGTCATAGCCAAAACCTGAAGAACCTTTTTCATGGTGACTGATGTATCCCTCGCATATTCCGTGAGCTTGGAAGACCTCCTGATCAGGAGAGACTAAGACCACACAACATTCAAAATAAGCAGCACGATCTACTATGCTTTCCAAAGACGCCATATGATTAAGTAATTTTTTTCTATGGTCTTTATCATAAGCATCTGGACCAGCAAACCTGGCGGATAGAGCACCAGGAAGGCCATTTAAAGCAGGCACTTTTAACATTGTGTCATCTGCAATGACCCAACAACCTAAATGATTTGCTGCGTGAATTCCTTTAGTAAGAGCATTAGTTGTTGTAGAATCTCCATTTTCTTGGGGAAGC
Source organism: Chlamydia serpentis (assembly GCF_900239945.1). Lineage (NCBI taxonomy): Bacteria > Pseudomonadati > Chlamydiota > Chlamydiia > Chlamydiales > Chlamydiaceae > Chlamydia > Chlamydia serpentis. The sequence continues at coordinate 845,610 of NZ_LT993738.1, forward strand.
TTATAGCCAGGGAAATCGCAAAGGGAAAAGATATCAAAATCACCTAAGCGTTTTAAAAAAGTCTTAGTTTCGCGTATTTTGTAACCATGAGAACTGGCAATAACGATTTTCATAATCTTTCTTAAGGTTTTGAGTTTTAGAGCTTTTTATAAAGACAAAGTAAGGAAATGTAATCCCTAATTATTATAGTTAATCAAAATCCTCCTAGTTAAACTACGATATATATTGTATGTATGCAATCGCTAGTCGAATAGACAGTGTCGTTTATTTTTGCTTTAAAGAACTTTTATGAGTATCTTGCGATATTTTTTCAATTTTGAGTTTCAAAATGAAGAGAATTTTTTACTTCTTCTTATTTTTAAGTTGTATTGTATCTTCTTACGAAAGTTATGCACAGGTCATTGTAGGTTTAGATCGCATTTTTTCTGAAGAGCCATATCTACGCTATATTCAAGGAAAAAAAATCGCTCTAATTTCTCATAATGCTGCTATCAATAGTCAGGGTAAAGATGCTCTCTCAGTATTTTGTGCTCGTCAAAATGAGTGTACAGTGTCAATACTCTGTACCCTGGAGCACGGATATTATGGAGCTACATATATAGAAACATTAGGACGTCAGCCATCGGTATACCCTAATTTACCCCACCTATCTTTACATGGGCTTAAGGAGCTACCTAAAGAGGTTGCTCAGCATTGTGATATTTTTGTCTACGATGTTCAAGATATTGGAGTGCGCTCCTACAGTTTTGTCACAGTATTAATGCAAATTGTAAAAGCTGCTGAGCAATATGGAAAGCAGTTGATCATTTTAGATCGCCCAAATCCTATGGGAGGAATGATTATTGATGGACCTGTCCCGAACACAACGTTTTTGGATTCCCCAGCTATCCCCTATTGCTATGGCATGACACCAGGAGAATTAGCCTTATTTTTCAAAAAGACTTATGCTTCTAAAGCTGATGTAGTCGTGGTCCCTATGAAAGGTTGGAATCGTTCGATGATCTTTGATGAGACAGGCCTAATCTGGATTCCTACCAGTCCCCAAATACCGGATTCACAATCAGCGTTTTTTTATGCAACAACAGGAATTTTAGGAGCTTTATCTGTAGCAAGTATTGGTGTGGGTTACACTCTACCTTTCAGAGTGCTTGGTGCTCCTTGGATGGATGGCGTAAAAGTTGCAGATGAGCTGAATCGTATGCAACTTCCAGGGATTCTTTTTCTTCCATTTTTTTATGAACCTTTTTTTGGTAAATATAAGATGGAGATGTGCTCAGGTGTTCTCCTTGTTCTTCAGGATCCTAAGATTTTCTATCCAGTAGAAACGCAGTACACAATTTGGGGAGTGTTAAAAGCTTTATATCCCAAACAAGTTGAGCAGACATTAAAGTCCCTAGATCGTGTGCCTGCGCGACGATCTTCTATCTGTAGTTTATTAGGTGGGGAAGATTTTTTGACAATCTCTCACAACGAGCGCTATGTTGTGTGGCCATTACGTAGGTTATGTAAAGAATCTCGAGAACATTTTTATGAATTGCGTAGATCTTGTTTGCTGTCAGAGTACTCAGAATGTTATTAGTAATTTTGACAATTCTCTACGATTTGACAGGAATATTTCTTGTTTTTAAGATGACCTTTTCATAGTAGAAACCTTTCTTGCATTAATACTAGACATCAGAGGGTCGCGTGGTTTGGGTTTTTAAAAGTCAATTTGAAGGACTTTCAGCATTAAAACGGGGTGTACATGCCCTTGCTAAAGCTGTAATGCCGACTTTTGGACCTCGAGGGTATAATGCTGTAATTAAAAAAGGAAAAGTTCCTTTATTAGTCACAAAAAGTGGAATTCGAGTTGCTAAAGAGATTATGCTTCAAGATTCTTTTGAATATCTTGGATTGAAACTTGCTAAAGAGGCCTTGATTAAAGTTATAGAGCAAGCTGGAGATGGCTCAACAACAGCCCTTGTTCTTATCGATGCTATTTTTTCTCATGGTTTGAGGGGAATTGCTGCAGGTTTGGATCCTCAAGAAATCAAAGCAGGTATTTTGTCATCAGTGAAAGTAATTCATGAAAAATTACAAAAACAGGTCAAAGAGTTACGGTCTCCTGAAGAAATTCTAAAGGTAGCTACCCTTTCAGCGAGTTATGATGCTAGTCTAGGTAAGATGATAGTAGACGCCATATCTCAAACAAATCCTAGGGGGATGTTCTTTAGCGAAGATGTAGAAATATCTAATAGGCTTCCTTTAATGAAAACGATAAAAAGTGGGTATATTTCTCCGTATTTTGTTACTCGTCCAGAGACTATGGATGTAATCTGGGAAGAAGCTTTTGTATTAATTCTCTCTTACAATCTAGTTGCTTTAAATGAAGAGTTAATCGAGTGCCTAGAATATGTCTCCGAACAAAATAGCCATCCTTTAATTATCATTGCCGAAGATTTTGATCACGACGTTATAAGGACTTTGATTGTAAATAAACTTAAAAATGGTCTTCCCGTTTGTGCTGTGAAAGCTCCAGGATCAAGAGAGTACAAAGAATCTATTCTTGAAGATCTTGCCATTTTGACTGGAGCAACTCTTATAGGGGGAGGGCCAAAAAATTCTGAGAAGAAGGCCCCCCTAGATGTTTTAGGTCGTGTTCAACAAGTCATGATCACCAAAGAAATATTTATGTTTCTTCAGGGTGATGGTAACTTAGAAGCTATAAATTCTAGAAAGCACGATTTGTATTTAGCAATTGCTGAAAGTACATGCGAACGAGAGTATCAGCAATTGGAACAACGATTAGCTATGTTTGTAGGAAATGTTCCACAAATGCAACTCGCTTCAGATGCCGATATCGAACAAAAAGAACGCCATCTAAGGCTAGAGGCTGCCTTACGAGCTACAAAGGCTGCAATCAAGGGCGGAGTTGTTCCTGGAGGAGGGGTTGCGCTTTTGCGCGCGGCAGCATCTATAGAGATTCCTGAAAATATATCTCCTAGTATGGCATATGGTTTTGAGAGTCTTTTACAGGCAGTACGAACTCCGCTAAAGGCTTTGGCTCAAAATTGTGGTAGATCCCCAGAAGAGTTACTCGATACTATTCTCTCACAAGAAAATCCCAGGTTTGGTTATAATGCCATGACAGATACATTCGAAGATCTTGTAGCTGCGGGGGTTTGTGATCCCTTAGCTGTAACATCCACTTCATTAAAATGCGCAGTTTCGATATCATGTCTCTTGTTAACAAGTTCCCTTTTTGTTACTTCAAAGACACAGGCATAATAGGGTGTGTTTTCTAAAAAGATTGCCTAAAATCTATGTGATTGATCAAAATCTTATTTTGAAAACATCTCTTAGTGAGGTGTGCACGAAGTAATCTCTAAGAAATAATAAAGATTTATGCTGTATTTTCCTAAGTAGAGGGAGAAGTTGTTGATCATTTGATCTGTCTTGGATAAACTATTTTGAGCGAAGGTAGGCACCAGTAGCTCAGTCGGATAGAGTACCTGGCTACGAACCAGGTGGTCAGAGGTTCGAGTCCTCTCTGGTGCGGAAAAATAAAAGAGGTAAAGAAGAAGTTGTTATGACACTGTCGTTAGTTGGAAAGGAAGCCCCTAATTTTGTTGCGCAAGCTGTGGTGAATGGTGAGACGCGTACTATATCTTTAAAAGATTATCTAGGAAAGTATGTAGTGCTTTTCTTCTACCCTAAAGATTTTACTTATGTATGCCCTACTGAGTTGCATGCCTTCCAAGATGCTTTACCACATTTTCATGCGCGAGGAGCCGAGGTTATTGGTTGTTCAGTGGACGACATTGCAACCCATAAGCAATGGTTGGCGACTAAGAAAAAACAGGGTGGTATTGAAGGCATTACCTATCCTCTTCTTTCGGATGAAAATAAAGTGATTTCTAAAAATTATCATGTTTTAAAACCCGAAGAGGAACTTTCTTTTCGTGGCGTCTTCTTGATTGATAAAGGTGGAATCATTCGTCATCTTGTAGTTAATGATCTTCCTCTTGGTCGTTCTATAGAAGAGGAACTAAGAACTTTAGATGCTTTAATGTTCTTTGAAGCTAATGGTTTAGTTTGTCCTGCAAATTGGCATGAAGGAGAATTAGCAATGGCTCCAAATGAAGAAGGGTTGCAGAGTTATTTCGGAACTATAGACTAAAAGGACTGGTTGAAAGTCAACAGATCATAGAGGTCTTGATCGAAAAATAATAGAAGGCTTTTGTGTTTTTGACATAACGAACGCGAGGCTTCAATAATGTGTTGGTTCCCAACACCAGGAAGTCCAATGGCAATGATGTTTTTTTGTGTTGTTTGTGCATTCAAGAAATGCAAGCCAAAAAAATAACTATCAACACAATAACCTTCTTCTCGTACTCTAAAATACATTACATTATAGTTACTTAATAGTGCCCTGATAGCTAAAGTAATGCCGGGGCTATTCGCATCTCCTAGGTAATTATATAGATCTATAAGGCTACGACAGAAATATACAGTATCGTAGTTTCCTTTTTGCGCTTCCCCAAATAAAGCAATTGTAAATTTCATTTGAAATATAAGATCTAACTTTTATTTTGGATCCTACAGGAGAGATTGTTTATTATCTATAGAGAGAACCTAGTTTGGAAAGAAGATGTATAAATCTACGATGATTATAATTACTTATTTCTTTGTAAACAAAGTCTTTGCCCAACATAAATAGCATCCGAATTTAATTTATTAATTTTTTTTAATTCAGTTACTGAAAGTTTATATTTTTTTGCAATTTTACTAAGACTATCGCCTTCACACACTATATAAATGTGTTCAGGAACTGGATCTGAGAGGTCAACATATGCTCCAGGTGAGGAACTATCTACTAAAGCAAGTAGAGATCGTCGCAAAAGACGCAGGTCTTGAGTTAGCGCTTGATGCTCTTTTTGAATTTCCTGCAGTTTATTTTGTAAATTTGCTTGCAAGTCTTTAACAGAAGTTGTTAATACTGCCATCGTTTTTGCCAGAGTTTTTTGATCGGATTCTAATTCACGAATTTTTTGAGCAAAAGCTTCTGGTTTTATTTTTACTATTTTTTGGTATTTAGAGTCTTGCTCATCTAAGCGTTCTGTAAGCATAGCAATCTCAGTTTCATGAGATGCTAATGTTGTCGAGATATCTTCAATTTCTGCAAGGACTCCCTGAAAAGAAGGTGTTTTTCCTGCAGCATCTAAATAACCACAGTTTATCTTTAATAATGCGAAGCTTGTGAAGATACAGATTTTTAAATTAGCGCGCATGAATTTTAAACTCTGTACGGCGATTTTGTTGCCATGCTAGTTCATTATGACCCGTATTTAAAGGCTGTTCTTTCCCGTATGAAATTGTAGATAGCCGATCACTAGAAATCCCCTGCTTTACTAGGTACTCTTTAATTGCGTTTGCTCTCCGGGCTCCTAAGGCAAGGTTATAGGATGCAGCTCCGCGTTCATCAGTATGACCTTCAATATACAATGTAGCTTTCGGTGTTTTCTTCATATAATGCACTAGACTAGTAAGTATCGCGAGATTTTCTTCACCCTTAATTGTGTAACTGTCTGTAGCAAAGGTAATGTTCCGAAATGTTGCAGTATGGCTTGCCCTATATTGTTTCTCTTCTTTGGAATCATACTCAGAAGAAACAAAACTAGAGTTAAAGTCGTCCTCGGTATAGAGAGGAACAAAACCAAAAGAAGAAGACTTTTTCTTTCTTGCATGGTGATATGTACCTGCCTCATCCCAACCGTAATAATAAGGTCGACTGCACCCCGGTAATGCAAATAGAGCTAATAAAGTGCAAAGTTTCCATAAGGAATTTATGTTCATAGTATTCTCTTTGTCGATAGTGAAGGAAAAGCTCCCCAAGACGGGAAACGTTTTTCTCCTGTTCCTATAGCAATTTTTTTAGTTTTTTTTGTAACTAGACTAATTAAATATAACTCTGATTCTCCAGGAGTCCCTGCGCTAAATACAAGATGGCGACTGTCTATAGCCCATGAAGGATTTTCTTTATTTATCGGAGAAGTTGTCAACTGGTAATCCTCTCCTGAAGAGAGATCATAAATACAAATTTGCCGTACCCCTTTAATTACAGAGCAGAATGCTATTTTTTTACCATCTGGAGACCATGCAGGGCAACTGCTATTTCTATATTTTTTTGTAAGTAGGCGAGGTGCTTGGGGTTCGGGTTCAACAGACATGATGTAAAGACGGGGTCGACCATCTTTGTTAGAGATAAAAACTATTTTTGATCCTTCAGGATTAAAAGAGGGATTGCCTTGAGTCCCGAAACTCTGATCAAGTAAACGACGAGGACGACCTATAGGCCCTGTGGTTAAAGAGAATGGTTGAATGAATAAATCAGGATTTCCATAAGTATCCGCAATGAAGGCGAGAAGCTTTTTCCTTGGAGAAAAGGTTGGCATAAACTGGTTTCCTTTCAATGGGAGGACTTTCTTACCTTCTTTGTTCTCTAAAGAACTGAGAAAAATTTTAGGAATACCATACTTATATGAAACATAAAAAAAAGGAAAACTCGATCCTATGCCGACCCATTTTGGGGTTATAGAAAGAGAAGATTCTGCAGTTAGAGGGGCAAGGTTTTTACCATCATAGTCTACTGTCCATAACTCCCCTTGCTTCAGTTCTTGATTCTTATCTGTATTACTTAAAGCAAAAATAATTTTCCCTGAGCTAATACCAGAGATTCCTGTAAGAGCATAATGAACAGTATCAGCAGCTAGATGGATCTTTTGACGATCTATCGAGAGATTTTGAGAAATACTGAACGAACATAATGTTACAGGTGCTTTGGAAGATTGTACTAATAGTACAGATAATTGAGGGGAATCTAAACGTAATGATAACGTCAAAGTGTTTGGAGCTTCTTTAGATTTAGCTACGGGTTGTAAGCAGTCTCCTAGAGCGAGATCGTTAGAAAATATCTCTGTTAGAGAGTGGAGATATTTTTGTATTTTAGGGTCCTTAGTGTCTGTATAACAAGAAATGTGGATAGGAAGCATCGTATGTTCAGAGCGAACCAGAACTTCTAATTCTTTGGCATTTACATTTAGTAGTGACGCAAAGCAGAAAAAAAGAATTTGGAAACATAATTGCCGTAACATGCCGATATCTCCTCACCCTAGGGATAGGGTGTTAGGACTCATTACTGAGCAGTTTAATATGAAAAGAGATATTTTTCGAGACTTTGTATTTTTCGAGAAATTTTTGAAATGGTATTGCCTGAATGCGCTTGGAAAGCAGTTGTTGATCAGATGCACTTACATCAGAAAGAAAAACACACTCCTCAATGTTCCCATTAGGAGCTAAGACTAATTTAATGCGAATATATCCTGTGCAGGGCAAAACCACATATGTCTGAAATAATTTGCAGAGTTCTTCTTCTTGAGGGGTTTCAAGTTCCGAGTTTATAGTCAACTGTGTGGTGGGTGTCCAGGCAATGTCCTTAAGTGCAGCATCACTTTTTTCAATTTTATCTACATGAGAAGCAAGTGCTTGCGCGACATCAGATAGTGCTTTAAGTTGGGTTTGTGAGATCTGTGTTACAGGTGTCTTAGGGGGGGGTTGTGTTTTTGCTACAGGAGATGTTTCTAACTTTTTAGGCGATTCTTTTGAGATAGTTTTTGGAATTGGTTGTTTTAATGGTGTTGGCAAAATCTCTTGAGAAGAAGGTTTGGAATCTTGTTGTGTTGTTTTAGTTATTGAGGAAGGCATTATTATGGGTGACAGAGTCTTCGGTGGCAACGTATTCACCGGAGTTTTAGGTTTGAGAGTCACAAGCTTTTCTTGAAATGCTATTGGGGACAAAGGTTTTTTAGGAAGAGGAGAAGTAAAGAGAAGAAAAAAGGTCAATCCATGAATAAAAGTCGCGCTAATTATATAGGGAAGATATTTGATCATAACTCAATTCTGTAGAGCTACATGTAGTTCATGAAACCCTGCAGCTTCTATAGCATGTTTTACTTGTTGGTATGTTCGAAAAGTTGTTCTCCCGTCCTGCAGTAACAATGGAGTATACTCAGGATGAGTCTTATGGAATAGGGTAAGTTGCTGTGTTAAATCTTCTAGAGTAACAGGATGGTCATTCAGAGTTAAGGAATGATCTGCGAGTACTTTAATCACGGCTGTAGAAGCTTCTTGGTCATTAAGAAGCTCTTGATTCTGTGTGCCAGGAGCAAGAGCTATGGAGTCTAATTTTATTAATGGGACGGTAATAATAAATGCCATTAAAATAACAAAGACAATATCAATTAACGGTGTAAGGTTCACCGTGGGCTCTTCTTCTAATTCTTCAAGCAAGCGATATTTCATAAATTCGTATTGCGATATTTGATTTCTATAGAGTTGAGTAAAAGATATGCTGTTTGTTCTATCTCTGAAATTAATTCAGAGGAGTGAGCTTTAAGATAGTTAAAAGCGATCAGTGATGGTATAGCTACAAAGAGTCCTATAATTGTGGTTCCCAAAGCTGTAGCGAGTCCTTCCATGATAGCTGAGTTCCCGCTGTTTCCCGAACTAATATGAGTGAATGCTATCAAAATCCCCCATACTGTACCTAAAAGTCCTAAAAAAGGAGCCAAGGTGATTGTTGTAGCTGGAATAAAGTTATTTTTATGTAACAAAGCTTTGTATTTCGGCATAACGGCTCCTAAAAGAGTTTCTAGAGATTGGATATCTTGAGAAGAAAGCATAGGACCTAGATCCGGAGTGTATTGTCGATTTTTATCCAGGAGTTCTAGGGTCCCTCGTTTTATAGTAAAATATAAATCTGCAAAAGGACTGAGCTCAGGATGGATATCCAGAGATAAAGGGGCATGGCGATTTTTAATTAAGAAATCTTTAAGATTTTTTCCTGATTTTAAAAATTTTTTTTGAACAGCAAGCTTTTGCTGTAGTATCGTCCAAGTACACAAAGAAAGAGCAAGCAGACAAAAGAATATACTTTTCCCGAATAAATCTGCTTCTGTGTAGGCCTGAATAATAGGGTTATGAAGGAAGTGTACCATGGAGTATAAAAATCTTTACTTATTAAGAGGATCTTAAAGGATGATCCTAACAAATTTTTGTTATAGAGCCAAGCAAGTTGTGTAAAGAAGATTTATAAAATGGAATATAAAATTAAATTAATAATTAATTTATAATTAGTAACTTGATTTATCAAATCACGGTGTTATTTTGAATAAATTCAAACAATTTTTACAAACCGCATTGATAGCCCTCTTCCTTTCTTCTCCAGTATTGTCTGGAAGTTTAGCGTTTGTCCATGGTGAAGAAGTTAGACAGCAATTAGCTGACCCAGGTGCAGAGTTTCTTTCGGAGGGCAGTTACATTCCTGGACAACAGACATTTCGAGTAGGAATCAAGATTACCGCTTCTAAGGGGAGTCATATCTATTGGAAGAATCCTGGAGAAGTAGGGAGTCCGCTTAAGATTTCCTGGCAGTTACCTGAGAATTTTGTTGTTGAAGAGGAGCACTGGCCTACTCCCAAGGTATTTGAGGAAGATGGTACAACATTTTTTGGTTACGAAGATTCGGCTCTTATTGTCGCAGATATTCGTCCTGCTCCGGGGTTAACTCCTGGTCAAGAGGTAGAATTACGAGCTCGGGTTGAATGGTTGGCCTGTGGGGATAGCTGTTTACCTGGAGACGCAGGTTTAAGGTTAACATTGCCTTATCAAGAGAAAGAGCCCTCGCTATATCCTGATAGACATGCAGAATTTAGTAAAACTTTGCGTGCAGAACCTCGTGTTTTAGAAAAAGATCATTCCGTTCAGGTTGCAACAAGAAAAGGGGACGAGATCATTTTAAATATCCCTGAAAAGATAAACGCTGCGAAAGCTTGGTTTGTTTCCGAAAAATCCGATAAACTTTTTGCCTATGCAGAATCTTCTTATAGTGAAGGAAAGGGAACAGTGTGGAGGTTAAAAGTAAAAAATCTCCCTCAATTTCAAAAAAATGAGAAGCTTGACGGAGTTTTGTTGCTTGCTGACCATAAGGGGCGTCCGATTGAATCGCTTACAATTCATAGCGAGGTTCTTGGTGAAATGGGAGCTGTTGTTTCAGGATTTTCACAGTATTTAATGATTTTAATCATGGCATTTCTGGGTGGATTACTTTTAAACATAATGCCCTGTGTTCTCCCTTTGGTAACGCTTAAGGTCTATGGTTTAATCAAGTCTGCTGGAGAACATCGGTCTTCTGTAATTGCTAATGGCTTATGGTTTACTTTAGGTGTTGTAGGCTGTTTCTGGGGATTAGCCGGTATTGCTGTTTTACTTAAGATTTTAGGTCATAATATAGGTTGGGGATTTCAACTCCAAGAACCTATGTTTGTTGCCGTACTGGTCATTGTATTTTTCCTATTCGCTTTAAGTTCACTAGGGCTTTTTGAAATAGGAACGATGTTTGCAAATCTGGGAGGGAAGCTCCAGTCTTCAGAGATTAAAAATAGGGAAAATAAGGCTGTAGGGTCTTTTTTTAATGGTGTTCTAGCTACGTTAGTTACAACTCCTTGTACGGGACCATTTTTAGGTTCTGTATTAGGTTTAGTGATGTCGTTATCTTTTATTTCTCAGCTTATGATTTTTAGCTCGATAGGCTTGGGTATGGCCTCTCCTTATTTAGTTTTTTCTGTATTTCCAAAAATGTTATCCATGCTTCCTAAACCTGGAGGATGGATGAGCACATTCAAACAGCTCACAGGGTTTATGTTATTAGCGACAGTCACTTGGTTAGTCTGGATTTTTGGCTCCGAGACAAGTACAACTTCTGTTGTTGTTCTTCTTGGAGGACTTTGGCTTGCTGGACTGGGTGCCTGGATTTTAGGTCGTTGGGGGAGCCCTGTATCTCCTAAAAAACAAAGATTATGCGCTTCTTTATTATTTTTTGCCTTTATAGGGGGAGCGATGTCTTTAAGTTGGGTAGCTTCTCGTTATTTTAGCGAACCTCAGATGAGTGTCATTGTTGATGAGGAAGGCGTATGGCAACCCTTTTCTTTAGAAAAGCTTGCTAAACTACGAGCGCAGGGACGTCCTGTTTTCGTAAACTTCACAGCAAAATGGTGTCTGACTTGTCAGATGAATAAACCTGTTTTATACGGAGATGGTGTTCAAAAAATATTTCAAAATCATGGCATTGTTACTTTAGAAGCAGACTGGACTCGTAAAGATCCTGGTATTACAGAAGAACTTGCTCGCTTGGGAAGAGCAAGTGTTCCTTCCTATGTTTATTATCCAGCAGACAACTCTTCGCCTGTTGTGCTTCCTGAGAAAATTACACAGAATATTTTAGAGGATGTAGTTCTTCAATTTGTAAGGTAAATTTTGGGGCGGGTTTTTAGACGCGCCCTCACCTTGAGATAGTAATAATTGTTTTTCAAAAGCTATTAGCTCTTTATAGATTATTCTTCTTTAGTGAAGATATTTTCAAGAGAGTGTACCCTACCCCTAGTTTTCTGAAAATTTGTCTAACTAAGGAGGACTACGCATGAATTTGGCTGATGCCCATGTTCACTTGTCCGATGATGCTTTTTGTCAAGATATTGATGCCGTATTGCAGCGGGCCCAAGATTGTGGAATTTCTTTAGTTGTTAATGTCACAACAACAGAAGAAGAGTTGAGTCGATCTTTTACATATGCTGAACGTTTTTCTAACATACGCTTTTGCCATGTGGGAGGGACTCCTCCTCAAGATGTAGATCAGGATATCGAACAAAACTTTAAAACATTTCATGCTGCGGCTCATAGTAAAAAACTCGCGGCAATTGGAGAGGTAGGCCTAGACTATTATTTTGCAGTTACTGAAGAAGGAGTGGCTCGTCAAAAAAAAGTTCTCCAAAGGTACTTAGATTTATCTTTAGAATATCAGTTACCTCTTGTTGTACATTGTCGAGGTGCTTTTAGTGATTTTTTCTCTATGTTAAGTCAGCATTATCACAATGATAGTCGTGCATGTCCTGGCATGTTACATTGCTTTACGGGAACCTTGGAAGAGGCTCAGGAGCTCATTTCGTGGGGATGGTTTATATCGATAAGCGGTATCGTTACTTTTAAAAATGCTGAAGATTTGCGAGATCTAGTTATTCAACTTCCTTTGGAGCATCTTTTGATTGAAACTGATGCCCCTTTTCTTTCGCCAGTTCCTCATCGGGGTAAGAAAAATGAGCCTGCTCATGTGATCCACACAATGGATATCATTGCTAATTTAAAAGGGATAACTTCACAAGAACTAGCAGCTATCGCTTACGAGAATGTCTTACGCTTCTTAAGATGCTAAAAATAATTTTAGGAGCCTGTCAGGATTACATGATTTTTTCATTCTGTCCTATAAGCTTCTGTTTCTTATGAAAAATTACTTCCCATAATTTGATACTAGTCTCTATGTTGAGTTTAATTTTCATTTGAATAAAAGGCTTAAAATGTCGAGACGCGAAATCTACCCAGAGGCATCACAAAAAAAAGTTAAGTATTATCTTGCTTTTGCTTTACGTTGTGTTCACTCTCTAGCGGGCATAGCCTTTACTTTATTCCTATGCGAGCATTTATTTACCAATATGCTAGCCTCGTCCTATTTTTCGGAAGGAAAGGGTTTCATTGCTATGGTGAACAGTTTCCATAGGGTGCCTGGATTAAAAATTATCGAAGTCGTCTGCTTGGCCCTTCCTTTTCTTTGTCATGTGATTATTGGTACCGTATATCTTTTTCAGGGCAAAAGTAATTGTTATGTTAATGAAGGAAATCGACCGTATTTGCCTTATGCTAAAAATTATGCCTACACATGGCAAAGATGGACAGCTTGGATTTTACTCTTTGGGATTGCTTTTCACGTGGCCCATTTGCGGTTTGTTCGTTATCCTCTTCATGTGCATATTGAAGGCACTAGCTATTATGCCGTAGCTATACAACCCTCTCGCTATAACGCTATTGTCAAGGGAACTAAAGATTTTTTAGTTATGAATGTTCCTCCAGGAGCTTCTATGATAGAGGTGCCTCATGCTGTTCTAGATGATGTTGATATGCAGTTATTTTCTGAAAACAGCTTTTATCTGCTAACTCCCAGTGCAGGAACCGCGTTTCTTTATGTAGTTCGTGATGCTCTAGGATCTCTAGCGGTAGCATTACTTTATACTATTTTAGTCATCGCAGCAGCATTTCATGGATTTAATGGATTGTGGACCTTTTGCTCTCGATGGGGTATTGTGATTTCTCTAAAGTTGCAAGCACTTGTACGTGTGTTGTGCTATCTCGCTATGGTTGTCGTGAGTGCTATGGGATTGAGTGTGATCTGGAATTTGTATAACGTGGCATAGAATATGGATGAAAATCGTAAAGTAATCGTTGTTGGCGGTGGATTGGCAGGGCTATCAGCAGCTATGCAGTTAGCGAACCTAGGGGTTATTGTAGAGCTCGTATCCTTAACTAAGGTGAAGCGGTCGCATTCTGTGTGTGCCCAAGGAGGTATCAACGCTGCATTAAATCTGAAGTCAGAAGAAAAGGACTCTCCTTATGTTCATGCTTACGATACGATTAAAGGTGGCGATTTTCTTGCCGATCAACCCCCTGTCTTAGAAATGTGTCTTGCAGCACCTCGAATTATTAAAATGCTAGATAATTTTGGTTGTCCTTTTAATCGTGGTCCCTCTGGAAACTTAGATGTTCGTAGATTTGGAGGGACATTATACCATCGTACCGTATTTTGTGGAGCTTCTACGGGACAGCAGCTTATGTACACCCTAGATGAGCAGGTACGTCGTAAAGAAAGTACCGGTAGAGTAATAAAAAGAGAAAATCATGAATTTGTGCGTTTAGTTAAAGATTGTTCTGGGCGTGCTTGTGGTATTATTTTAATGAATCTATTTAATAATCGCTTGGAGGTTTTACAAGGGGATGCTGTGATTATAGCTACAGGAGGTCCTGGAGTTATTTTTAAGATGTCGACAAATTCTACATTTTGTACAGGAGCTGCAAACGGTAGACTTTTTTTACAGGGGATGGCATATGCAAATCCAGAGTTTATACAAATTCATCCTACAGCAATTCCTGGAAGGGATAAGTTACGGTTAATCTCAGAGTCTGTACGTGGTGAGGGTGGTCGTGTCTGGGTACCTGGAGACTCTTCAAAAAAGATTTTATTTCCAGATGGTTCTGAGCGTCCTTGTGGAGAGACAGGAAGCCCATGGTATTTTTTAGAAGATATGTATCCTGCTTATGGCAATCTTGTTAGCCGTGATGTAGGTGCACGGGCTATTTTACGTGTATGTGAGGCTGGACTAGGGGTCGATGGACGTATGGAAGTCTATTTAGATGTGACTCATCTACCTGCCAAAACTCGTCATAAGTTGGAAGTTGTTTTAGATATCTATAAAAAATTCACAGGAGAAGACCCAAATACTGTGCCAATGAGAATTTTCCCTGCTGTGCATTATTCTATGGGTGGTGCTTGGGTAGATTGGCCTGCTGCTGATGATTCTGACAGAGACAGTCGGTTCCGTCAGATGACCAATATTCCTGGATGTTTTAATTGCGGAGAATCTGATTTCCAGTATCACGGAGCGAATCGCTTAGGAGCTAACTCTTTGCTTTCCTGTCTGTTTGCAGGTCTTGTTTCTGGGGATGAAGCAGTTCGTTTTATAGAGGCTTTTGGTGGATCACAGGCAACATCCAGCGATTTTGATCGTGCTTTACTTCAGGAAAAAGAAGAAAACTCACGTCTTTTATCTGTTTCGGGAAAAGAGAACATTTTTGCTTTGCATGAGGAAATTGCAAAAGTTATGGTGCGAAATGTTACAGTAAAACGAAATAATCAGGATCTAAAAGAAACTATAGACAAACTAAAAGAATTTCGTGAACGATTGAAGAATGTCTCTGTTCAAGATTCCTCCCCATTTGCGAATAAGTCATTTCACTTTGTGCGACAAATGGGCCCGATGTTAGAACTAGCATTAGCGATTACTAAGGGGGCTCTTCTACGTAATGAATTCCGGGGTTCTCATTATAAACCTGAGTTTCCTAATCGAGATGATGAACATTGGCTGAAGACTACAGTAGCATTGTATGCTCCTGAAGAACCTGAAATTTCCTATCTTCCTGTCGATACTCGGCACGTAGCTCCTACTCTTCGGGACTATACAAAATCTTCGGTAGGGAAAATTGAACTCACGAATGTTCCTGATAACATCCGTCTACCTATATAGAAAGAGAAAGATCATGGAGAATTTTGAGACCTTTATCTTAAAAATTTATAGAGGAATCCCAGGAAATCAATACTGGGAGAGCTTCGAGTTGACTCTGCACCCTGGGGAAAATGTAATTAGTGCGCTTATGGAAATTGAAAAGCGTCCGATAAATACGATGGGAAAGCAAGTTGATCCTGTGGTTTGGGAACAAGGATGTTTAGAAGAAGTCTGTGGATCGTGCTCTATTCTTGTCAATGGAGTGCCTCGTCAAGCATGCACAGCACTTATTCAAGAATATATTGATGCAACACAATCCCGTGAGATTACACTTGCTCCTCTTACAAAATTTCCTTTGATTCGGGATTTAATTGTTGATCGTTCTATTATGTTTGATAACTTACAAAGCATTCAGGGGTGGGTAGCTGCGGATATTGAAGGAGAGGCCTTTGGCCCAAAAGTGACTCAGGAACAGCAGGAGCTTCTTTATGTTTTATCGCAATGTATGACGTGTGGCTGTTGTACAGAAGCGTGTCCTCAAATTGACAATAAAAGTGATTTTATAGGTCCCGCAGCAATCTCTCAAGCTCGTTATTTTAATACTTATCCTGGTGATAAGCAATCTGAAAAAAGATGGCGAACTCTTATGGGTAAAGGAGGGATTGAGGGTTGTGGTCAAGCTCATAACTGTGTGCGGGTGTGTCCTAAAAAACTTCCTTTAACAGAGAGTATTTCTGCTATGGGGCGCGAGGTTTCAAAATTTTCTTTAAAAAATTTGCTTTCAGCTCTCTTTAAGAAGAAGAAATAACTTAAAAAAACTCTTTAGGTAAACGACTGCGGTAGCCTGGAGGTGGTGGCATACCATAGTCTATCGGATTTGCATAGAGAGTCCAAGATTTAGATATTAAAAAAAGTTCCTCGATATCATCCAAAGGCTGTCCCTGCAGACCTGCATAATTAAATTTCCAAAGATCTATTTCCTCTGTGCCGGGGTTTAGAATAAATCCAAAATAGATATAAGGCCAGTTGCTATCACCAAAAAGTAAAGGAGCTGGATAGGCAAGATTGTGGTGTCTCATTGCCGAGGCTAGCCGAAGATACATATCTTCTTCGGTATAGATCTTTTGGTAGCTCTCCATTAATAAACCTTTGTAAAGGTGTCTCAGTTTTGCTGAGGAAAGTAAGGTCATTTTAGGTACAGATTTCTCAATTAATGAACGGAATTTATCATAGGTAATTCTTGATGAAATTCCGAGATATGAAGAGATATTTTCTAAAACTTCAGGCAGTTGCTGTTCTGAAATGTAAGGAACCTCATTGACCATATGATGTAAAAAACGACGTATATATATTGGAGCCGCGTTCTTATATTTAGAAAATAAGGAGGTTAGAAAACGAGTTCCTTTATCATAGAGTTCAGGAAGAGTTAATGTATAATCAGAACAAAAATCATGAAAGTCATGTACAACATTTTCCAGAGCACATTTTTTACAAAAATTTTCTATAAAGGCATAAATACTTTGCTGAGATAAAATAGTCTTGAGAAGAAAATCTTGGTGTTGCTTTACCCACACATCGCGGAGCCAAGTATAACTATACCAATCGTTATCCCAGGCTTCTCTGAACAGGGGAGATCCTGCAATTATAGAAAAGACATGGGTTGGTGATGATGCAAGCAGAGAGTGGGAACTTTCTTCTAAGTAGTTTTTAATTCCCGTAGGTAGATCTTTAAGAGCGTCTGCAAAAAAAGCAGCTAATTCATGAGGATTTTCGGGATGCTTTTCTATAATAGTCAGAGGCTCGGCAGTTTCAAAATAATCAGCAAGAAGCGTATCAACTGTTCCCCCAGAAACATAGACCCAAGGGGTTTGCGATAGCTGATCTAAATTATGTAAAATAGATGGAGGCACAGGAAGTTTATAAGCTTCTAAGATTCTCGTAAGGACGGCTGCTTGAAAAGCATCTGTGTGTAGCATAGCAGTAATGTTATGAACTAGCCGAGAAGTCTCTTTCTCGAGACTTACAACAGCGTGTTTGCCCAAAAGATCAGACTCTGTAGAAGTGAAAAATTCTGAGAGAAAACTTATAAATTCATTGATAGAATAGATAGGAGACCATGTGTGCGGATGCGTCCGTCCATGAGTGAAAAGTATACGAAATCCTGCAGGAGTATCTGCATAGAGATGAGCAAACTCTTGAATAAAAGCATCGTAAGAACTACGAAAGTATAGCGGTATTTGTTTTGTATAAAAGGAAAGTAGAAAATCAGGAAGATGCAAGAACTTTTTTACTTTTTCTTGAGCGCTATCCCATTCATAAAGCGCTTTGTTGAGTTCTTGCCGAAAGCGCATGTGGTCCATACTCAAAATTTGGCTATCTTGATTATTTAAAGGATTGCGCATACGACTTTCAATATAGTCTAACTGGGCACGAGCTTCGTGATAGGTTTGTTCGCTCTGTTGTACTAAAAGCTGGATGTGTTTTATTTCTTCTTCAACAAAGTTTTGTATTAGAGCAAGAAGACTATGAGGATCTGTATTTTGCCAGCCCAAAGCAATGCGGATATGATCAGAGGTTGTAGACTTACTCGCATCAGCAAGAGTTGCTAAAGTATATTCCCAAGCTTTCAGTAAGGGATTTTGAGTGTCATGGATAAATGCAGACTTAGCTTCTTCATAAGCATTTAAGTAATGATAAACCCTTTGCATTTCTGAAAGTTCTCGGGGATGTTGTGTCGAGAATAGTATTTGTTCTTTACTATACAAGCCTTCTTTAAAGAAAGTCACTCGCACAGTGCTTTCATCAAGGTGATAGTAGTGTAGTAATGTTGATTTAATAATGTCATGTGCTGTTAGGATTTCATGGATATTTTGTAATTTTTGCATCAAGTATTCATGAGATAGAAGTTGCTGGATTTGTATTTGAGGATCACTAAGAGTGTTAATAAGATTCGCAGCTGTAAAGGCCTTTTGTAGCCCTGGAGATCCAGAAAGCTTCGCAAGGGGATCAGGATAAAGATCGAGAATTCTTAATGGTTTGAAAAGTTCTCCAATGCATCCTGATAGATTTATAGGAACAGTGATTTCTCTTGTACCTACAATTCTAGAGAGCTTTCCACTAGTAAGTAAGTCATTGATATCTTTAAGAAAACGTTCAGGATACTCTTGGTGAATAAGAATTGCAGGTGCTGTAGCAAAACAGGAACCTACATCTTGGCGAAGGTAGGTAAAGAGGGCTGTGAGTGCGGCTTGGCGCACGTGAATAGTAGAGAGCACTGTTTTAGGCTCTAAAGCTAATGTATGACGAATTAAACTTTGGATTGTAGTGTAAGAAGGAATAAACAGAGTCTTGATGCTATCCTTTAATTGCGGATCTTCTTTTAGTAATTTGAGCATCTTAAGAATATGTTCTCGAGATTTTGTTTCGTTATGTCTATGCGGTCCTAAGGGATAGGTGCATTTTGATAGGTGATGAATTGCTTCAACCAGCTTCACTGTGTCGATTTCACCATTTTCTGCTAGGATATAGTTAGCTATTTTACGAGCAGTGTTTAGGTTCTTGGCTGCTAAAGGAGATTGTAGCGCTGTAGTGCGGTATGCTTTAAACAACAGAGTATCTTCAGAACAGAGAGTTTCCTCAAGAGAACTTTGAGGCTGATTGGAGATTATAGAATCGAAAATAGCAATATCCAAACGAGACATAAAATATAGAAGATAATTTTGGAGGTATTAGTTTTCTGTACCACGAATAAGCGTTTCTGTCACTGATATCCTATGCTACTATTTTTCTTGGCTTGGATAGTAATTTTTAAATCGAAATAGCGATTATGAAAATGAAAGGATAGTCAAAGTGCCGTCTGCAGAGTGTTGCGTTTCATTGTTTAACATCATTGTTAAAGAATCAATCAGGTTATCTGTGTTTAGGGGATCTAAGGGATCTTTTAAGAGGGCTTCAATAGGAAGATGAGAAAAGTAATTGATAATATCTAGACTGCCAGTCACACAGATAAGACGATCACCAGGTTCTACAGTTTGCTTAGTTTCTAAAGGAAGGCGACTGAAAGATTCTCCTCGTTGTAAAAACATAGTAGGAGCTCCTTCCCCTAAAGAAAGAAGCTCCAAAGAGCTATCCTGTTCTAAATATTTAATGAAAGTCATAGCGACGGTAGCCTCATTTCCTTCTGTAGTTTTTGAGAAACTTTCAATAGTGTCTTTGCTGATTGTTAGTAATGAAGAATCTAAAGAAGCGTGGGCGAGAAAAAGACTTCGTGCTGATAAAGCATAAAGATATGAAGGAAGGCCAACATCACCAGCGAGACCTATACTTCCCAGAAGTATATGACCATTATCTCGGATTACCCAGCCATTAAAGTGGCCTGATAATAGCTTGCCACGGAGATGTCGTGAGCTGAAGGTAACTTTGTCAAATACAGGAAAATCAGGACTTAGAAGAGCATTTTGCAAAGAAGATAAAATCCCCAATTCTTTTTGTAATTTTTCTCCTGATTGGTAATCAATATCTGCTTTCTCGATAGAATTTAACAAAAGAAGGAGAGTACAGTTAAAAATGTTTCCTAGTTCGTTAAACTCATAACCATAAGGTTGAGGTTCAAAGCGTACATTATGATTTCCTCGCCATGCAGCTTCCATGCAAAAGGTGAGTTCTTGTAAGGGCCTATTCAGTCTTGTATTGATTTTAGAGATAATCCACCACATGAGTAGAAAGGCAAGTACATAAAATACGAAAATATTGAGAGGAACTTTCAATGTTGAATACACAAGATCAGAAATAGGAAGTAAAGATAGTGTGAACGTCCCTTGAATAGGAATTTTGTTTAGAATCAGCCCTATATAGCGTTTATTATTAATTATCATACTGACGAGGTTCTCTCCCTCAAGTATCGGGGGAGCTTTTTGAATCTCCACAGCAAAGGTACTTCTTGATTGGAGTTGAGGTAGACCAGGAAGATTTAGGGAAAATACTGAGGGAGTACCACAATTCTGAGCACAGAAGAGGACTTCGCCGTACTTGTTTATAAGGCAGATATTTCCTTTTGTAGTATGTAGGGATTGGAATAAGTCTTTCTGTAAAAAAGACATCGGGTAGAAGCTTACGAGAAGCCCCGAGCTAGTTGGAGAATCCCAAGATTCGATATCTTCAACAAGGATAAGATAATGTAGAAGTTGCTTACCTGGAATTGTCAAAAGAAAGGCCTTCCCTACAGCTGCAAATAGTTTTTTCTTGATTTCAGGATGTTGTTTTAGATAACGAATAAAAGGATCTCCAGGGCTTTTAGTCCTTATCGATCCGTCCAAAGGGTCTATAAGGCATAAAGAAAATTCTGTATCTGATAGTGCCATGATTTCATTGTATGCTTCATTATAAGGCTCTCCAGAACCATAGGCATACGCTTTTAAAGCTAGAGTGTTAGCAAGTCGGTTGAGAAAAAGCTTGTGGATACTCAATTTCTTTTCAAATTCGATACTTAAATTAGTGGCTTGGGTGTGGAGAACTTGTACCGCGTTTGCTTTAGCTGCAAAAAATGAGAAAAAGCCTACAACAATGAGATTGAGCAATAGAGGAATTGGGATTACTAAAAAGAAAAAGAATAAGACGCGTTTTGTAAAGGTTTGTTTCATGATTCTAATACCTTTAAAACTAATAAGGTGATGTCATCATGTTGATGTGAATTTCCTACAAAAGTTTTTACGCTTAACATCAAGTTTTGCATAGCATCAGCAGCACTCT
This sequence comes from Chlamydia serpentis, assembly GCF_900239945.1. Taxonomy (NCBI): domain Bacteria; kingdom Pseudomonadati; phylum Chlamydiota; class Chlamydiia; order Chlamydiales; family Chlamydiaceae; genus Chlamydia; species Chlamydia serpentis. The sequence continues at coordinate 866,558 of NZ_LT993738.1, forward strand.
TTCCTTTCAATGTCTGAATGCAGCTTTGTAATCGCTCATCACCGAACATCTCGTTGCTACTATTATGGGCCTCTGTAATGCCGTCAGAATATAGAATAAAGAGAGATCCTGGTTCTGGCTGGAATGACTTTGAGTTAATATGAGAAACTTCAGGAAGAAATCCTAAAGCCATACCAGGGTGAAATAGTAATGAAGTATCGCCATTAGGTTTGAGGTAACACGCGGGAGGGTGGCCACAAGAATAGTATTCCATGGTATTATGAGCTTGATGATAACAATACACACAGAGGGTTACGAACATTCCAGAGCTTTTTGTATTGTTATAAAATAAATAAGAAGTTTTTTGAATTGCTTCTTGTAGAGATGAGCAGGAAGAAAGAAATGTTCTTAGCATGTTTTTTAGAAATAATGAATATCCGCAAGCATTCACGCCTTTTCCTGAAGCATCAGCAACAATAAGAAATAAACGTGATGCCATGCCTTCTCCTATAACAAAAACGTCGAAAAAATCTCCGCCTACAGTGATAGCAGGGATATAAGCTTTTGCTAGTTCTATATGAGGGTAACTAGGAAGGGTGTTAGGCAGAAGGCGCTGTTGTGCCTGCTCGCCTAACAGAAGAGCGTTTTGGGCACTTTCTTTTATTGCGAAGTTAGCCTTAGCAAGATCTTGTTGTTTATGGAGATTAGCAACCATAGCATTGAATATATGGCCAAGTCTGTTGATTTCAAAGCCTAAAGAATCATCGGTGTAGGGGTGATTGATATGTTTCCGAGATTCTATCATAGCAGTGGCAAGCTTGCGGATAGGCAGAGAGAGACGTTTTGCTACAATAAAGGCAATAAAACTTCCTAGAAGAACACAAAAGAAATATGCAGTATACATTCTAGCTCTACGCCATAAAGGAGCGAAACTCTCTTCTTTTTTAGCATAAGAAAGGACTGCAATATCTATATTAGGCACATCTTCGATACAACCCCAAACCTCTTTATTTTTGATTTTAAATGAATAGAAATTTTTTCCAATTTCAAGAGGAGATAGGGTTAGAGAGCTTAACTCTAAATTTATAGGGCAGGGATCGTCATTAAGAAAGACTTGGCAGAACTCCTCTTTCGTTACATCGGGGTAGACTGTATGTAAATATAGAGCAGGATCTGAAGCTTTTAAGATCACTCCATGCTTTGAAAGAATAGCAGTTTTTACAGTCAAATAATCCTGTTTATTTATCAGAAGATCTTTGAGTAAGTTTTCTGCACTGAAAGTAGTATATAAAACTCCTTGTAATTCCTGCGTTTTTCTATCAAAGAGATTGGCTTGCATTACAGAAAAGATCTCGTGATTTTTAGCAGATTGTTTTAGAGCTGCTAAAAAAGAAGACCCTTCAGGAATGTCTATTTTATGATTATAATTTTCTCCTAGACATTCAGGAACGCTAGAAGCAACAACAATCTTATTTCCATTAGGGAATATCTTAACTAGAGAGATTTCATCATAGGTTCCTTGAAATACTTTTTTCATCTCATTGCTAAGAGGAACGTTTGGTGTGTCGGGGATGCCAGCGTCTAAATCTAAAACATCAGAAAACAGAGACAAAACATCAATATTTAAAGGCACGATTTGAGTTAGAGTATTGGCTTTAAAGGCAGCGTTTTCTCTTAGCGCATTAGAAATAGAAGTTACTGTAGAGCGGTATTGGTCTAGATTTAACCAGATAATATTGATCCCTAGAGGTGCAATAATAGCAATGGCGCAAGCCAACCACAAACGGAACCCTATTGTTTTAGTAAAAGGGATCATGGGTGTTACGGCGTTCTATTCTTAAGGCTTTTGTCCTTGAGAGGGAACGTCTTTCCTCTAGTGTTTTGTTTCTTGCTTAGTATAAAAAAATTTGCTTAAGGAGACATCTACTATTTCTTTTATTCTTTTTAGAGCTAAGGACACCAAGCATTTACAATATAGATCTTATTTTTATTTTGATTTTCTATTCGACAGAAATATTATTTTTTGCGTGCTTCAACTCAAGTTGATATTCCATTATCTAGAAAATTAATTTCATTAAGGCTTTTATTTTTTAATTGTAATACGTATGTATTAGTATTTTTAGAGATCTGTTTTGTATTCTGAAAACAAACAAGGAGTCTATCGTGAGCCTACATCGAGAATTATGGAAAAGTGTTTCACACAACCATCTTTGTCAATGGTTTGCTTGGACCTTAGTCTTAGTAGTTCTTAATTGTCAATCCTTCGCAAATGAACTGATAGATTTAAACATAAATACAGAACCAATTATAGAATATGTTTCAGGAGATGGTTCTATTGCTGTTGGCACACTTCGTAAAGTTGGATCGAATCCAGCACAATATCAGCCGTTTAAATATGACTTGTCTACTCAGACACTATCAATACTTAATGTAGAGGTGTCCAATGAAAGTGGTTATGCGTATGGCATATCATACGATGGCAATGTCATTGTAGGGACATGTAGGATAGGTGGTGCAGGGAAGTACAACGGTGCTAAATGGGCTGCTGACGGCACTCTAACACCACTAACTGGAATCACAGGAGGAACTCATACTGAAGCTCATGCAATTTCTAAAGACAAACAAGTTATAGTAGGCTTTTCCAATAATACATCTGGGGAATTTAAGGCTGTTGCGTGGAAAAATGGAGGAACCACACCTACACAATTGGCAGATCTTACAGAAGGCTCTAAGGCCTCTTATGCTTATGCGGTATCTGATGACGGTTCTATCATCGTCGGGACTATAAATAAAGCTACAGGTAAAAGCGTTGCTGTGAAATGGGAAAACAATATTGCCACCTCCCTAGGGACGTTAGGCGGTGATGCTTCTGTAGGACTCAGTATTTCTGGTGACGGAAAAGTGATTGTTGGCGCTGCTAATACAACGACTGTAATTGATGGAGTTCAAGAATCACATGCTTATATGTATAAAGATGGCCAAATGACAGATTTAGGGACTTTAGGAGGCCCAAATTCTACAGCAACGGGAGTGTCTAGTGATGGTGCTGTCATTATAGGAAGTGCGAGTACAGCAGAAAAACTGACACACGCTTTTCAGTACTATAATGGCGTCATGTTAGATTTAGGGACTTTAGGAGGCCCAAATTCTACAGCTAACGCAATATCTGCAGACGGTAAAGTTATCTTAGGAAGATCAACAATTGCTGACGGTAGTTGGCATGCATTTATGTGTTATACTGTTTTCTCATCAGGAGGACTTGTTGATCTTGACAATACCTATGAGGCTTTGAGAGGAAACCGTCATCAGCTTATTTCCTTATTTAATTTACAGAATATGATGTTACAGACGACATCGGATCATGAGTGTACAGAGTTTGGAAGGAATAACATAGCTTTTGGTGCTGGACTTTACGTGAATGCTTTACAAAAGATTCCTAGCAATTTAGCGGCACAATATGTCGGTATAGTATACAAAATCCGTCCAGAATATCGTTTAGGCCTATTTCTAGATCGTAATTTTAGTTCCCATGTTCCCAATAATTTTAATATGCATCATAATCGACTATGGATGGGAGCCTTTATTAGTTGGCGTGATTTTGATGCTTTAGGATGGAGTTTGAAAGCATCTTTTGGTTATGGTAAACAGAAAGCTACGATCACGAGAGAGAAATTGGAAAATACAGAAGCAGGTAGAGGAGAAAGTCATTTTGAAGGAGTCAAAGCTCAGTTAGAAGGACGTTATACTCAAGATTTGAACGGAGGAATCCAATTTCAACCCTTCCTAGGATTGCAATTTGTACAGATTAAAAGAGCAGAATATACTGAAAACAATGTTAATTTTTCTGTCCATTATGATCCTATAAAATATGCGGCAGGGGTAGCTTATCTAGGATTAGGATCTCACATAGCTTTCTTGCCACATTTAAATATAGACACACGTATGGGACTACAACAGAATTTAGCTTCTCACAGCGATAAATTTTCTGGATCTATAACTTCTGTTAGTAAGTTTGCTTTTGAAGAACTAGATATCACTAATACAAGAGCATTCGCGGCAATGCGTATAAACTGCGAACTACCTCATCTACAATCTATAAATCTTGCCTTGATGGTCACACAGCAACCTCTAAAAGGAGATATGGGTTTTTCTAGTGATCTCAGGTATTCGTTAGGATTTTAATAAAAAATATTTTACTTTGTTTTTGTAGTTTATATCATTAAAAGTTAAACATTTATTAATGTAAATATACCCTACAATGTCATATGAAAAGGATTCTTCGTACTTGCAGCCCTGTCTTAATATGAGTATAGTCAAAAATTCTGCATTGCCATTACGGTGTTTAAGCGGATCCGAAACCTTTAAAAAAGTTAGGTTACATATGAAATTTATGAAAATCCTGAATAGATGGATTTGTCGAAGGGATCTTTGGGTAACAGCATTTGTATTAACAGCAGTTCCCACATCTTTTGCAAACAATCTTGTTGATATAGCGGGAGCTCCGGGGATGTCTACTCAAGCGACAGGAGTTTCTGAAAATGGCGAAATCATTATCGGAATGAAATCTTCTGAGGATCCCTTTGCGGTTGGTATTGGATTCCAGTACATAAATGGACAATTGCAAGTTTTAGAAGCTTTAGATCTTCAATCATCACCGCTTCCTCAGGCAATTACTCCGGACGGAAGTATTATTGTAGGCACAAGCTATAATTTTATGTTGGGAAGTGTTCCTGTAAAATGGGTAAATGGAAAGATTTCAAGGCTTCCCCTGCCTCCAGGGGGTCTTGAAGGTTCAGCAGCAGCCGTTTCTTCAGACGGAAGCGTTATTGTCGGTAATGGTCATATCTATCTTGGAGTTTCGAGTGCTCTGAAATGGGATAATGAAGTAATTACACAGCTTCCTGCTTTTGTAGATTCTGTAAATGTTTATGCTAATGGAGTCACTGGTGATGGTTCTGTAATTGTAGGAACTGTAGTAAACATTAACTGGCAAGAAACCGCAGTGAAGTGGATAGACGATCAGATCACCCCTATTGGTAATTTAGGAGGGAATAAATCTTTTGCAAACGCCATTTCAACAGATGGCACTGTCATTGTAGGAGGTGCTGAGACTGCAGATCATGAAATACATGCTTATGCTTGTAAAAATGGGAATATGGTTGATCTTGGTACACTCGGAGGTTCGTATTCCTTAGCTCGGGCAGTATCTTCAGATGGTGCTGTCGTTGTTGGTGTATCTAGCGATTCTAGTTATAGGAGTCACGCCTTTCGATATGCAGATGGTAAAATGGTAGATTTAGGGACTTTAGGTGGTAGCGAATCTTATGCTCAGGGTCTATCTGGAAACGGTAGTGTAGTGGTTGGCAAAGCACAAACACAATCGGGAGACTGGCACGCATTTATGTGTCGTTTTCAAAATCCAAGTCCCACTCCTGTAGAGGGAAATGATAGGGTTGTAACTAGTCAGATTCCGATTAAAATGATAGATGTAGACAACACATATTGTTCATTGAAAAACAATCAAGTGAAAATCCAAAAGTTACTTACACAACATAGTAGGAAACTCTGTAGTGTATCTTCAGTAGTTCCATCTCTTGAATATGTGAAAGCAAAGACTTTAAAGTATAATTCTGGGATGCGAAACGATATACAAAGCGGAACTTTTGTCCGCCATAATTCTCAAGTATATGGTAACTGGCAACAGCAACAGTTGTTAACAGGAGCTTTTATGGATTGGTATTTTACTTCGGCTCCCAAAGCCAGTGTCAAAGTAGCTCTTAGCTATGGTGCTCAAGATGCAATAGTAGAGCGTGCAACTCTTCCTTATACAGAACAAGGTTTAGGGAAAAGCACTTTTTCTGGATTTGGAGGACAATTGCTAGGACACTATGATTTCGCTATGGGGAATGCTGTTGTTATGCAACCTTTCATGGGAATACAAGCCTTTCATGTCAACAGGGAAGGGTATGCTGAACAGAATGTACTGTTCCCTGTAAACTATGAATCTGTAGGATACTCGGCTGCTACAGGTTTTATCGGTGCCCAGGTGTTTGCTTCGTTGAATTCTGCAATAAGAACAGTAGCTACCCTAGGTTTAGAGCAAGATCTTAGTGTTCATCTAGATGAATTTGCAGGATCGGTGTCTGATTTAGGCAGTTTTGTTTTAGAGAATTCTGAAAGGGTTGCTTTACGACCTTTTGCTTCTCTTGCTATGTACTACGAATTAGAGAAACAACAACTAGTAACATTATCGGTATCTATGAACCAACAGCCTATTACCGGGGCTGTAAGTTTAATCAGTCAAAGTAGTTATAATCTTAATTTCTAAACAACCTAATATTCTTTATTAAGAAAACCCCTGTTTGCCACAATCTACCGAACGGTAGATTGTGGCTTCTTATCTTTTGAATGTCAAAAGTGTGGCAAGACAAAAAATATTTTTAGTTTCTTCTAGCAATTCTTGTTTCTTATCTTTATAACTATAAGCCGTTTAACCAAATGTTGGTTCTAAGTTGGATTAACATATTTAAAAATTTAGGTTTAGATATGAGTAGGATGATAGAAATATTAGGTCATTTGCAATTGCGATCGCTTTTTTTAGCAATATTTTGTGTAATAGCTTGTTCTAACATCATGTATGCAAATACTTTTCACAAATCATTGTATGAGCAATCTACAGAAATATCGAGAGATTATTCTTTTATCGACCTTGAGATTCTTAGTCAAGAAGGATGGTCCGAAGCATATTCAGTCTCCGGAAATGGCAATATTGTAGTAGGAGCGTCCGGTCCAAGTTACGATAGTGTAACTGCTATAAGATGGGAACACCAATCGCTAATACATTTAGGAACCTTGGGAGGAGAAACTTCTTCTGCAGAAGGAATATCCAAGAATGGAAAAGTCATTGTAGGATGGTCAGAAACGAAATCAGGTCATATTCATGCCTTTATTTATCAAGATGGAATAATGGAAGACCTCGGAACCATTGGGGGAACGTATTCTATAGCAAAAGCGGTATCTGGAGATGGTCGTGTCGTTGTAGGAGTCTCTGCAACGTCTTCCGGAGAACTCAAAGGATTACAGATGCCTGTGAAGTGGGAAGAAGGAAAAATTTCTAAACTCAAGCTATTACCCTTAGGCCTATGGGCTGAAGCTAATGCTATCTCCGATGATAATCGTGTCATTGTAGGGAAAGGCCAAGCTGCTCGTAATGACATTGTTGCTATAAAATGGGAAAAAAATTCTGTATATAGTCTAGGAACTCTTGGAGGTAATGTAGCATCTGCAGAGGCAGTATCTGCAAATGGAAAGGTCATTGTAGGGTGGTCTGCAATAAGTAATGGTGATATCCATGCTTTTGTTTATGAAAATGAAACTATGACAGATTTAGGAACCCTTGGAGGGGACTATTCTACAGCAACAGGAGTTTCCGCAGATGGAAAGACTATTGTAGGGTTTTCAACAACTGCTAATGGAGAAGAACACCCTTTTAAATATATTGAAGGCCAAATGATTGATTTAACAGCTTTTGGAGGAGAACAAGCCCAAGCTTATGCAATATCTAGTAATGGGAAAGCTATTGTTGGTTCCCTAGAAACCAAGACTCAAGGTAACCGTGCATATCTATTTCATATGGACGAATAAATCTAAGTTAGGGAGTTAAACAAGGTGAATCGATATTAATGACGCATATTAAAGATACGAGTTGTTATAAATCATCCCTAATTAACTCCCCTTCTTACAGACGGCCAGCGGATAGCTTTTGTCTCGCACGTAACTAATAAAATTTTAATAATAAATATAAACTAGAGATTTTTAATTCTCTTCTATTCCAACAATGACTTCTCCATCAATAGATACAGCATTGGCACAGGACTCTTTCCAATTATATTCTCCTAAATCAATCATTTGATGATCGACATACTTAAATGCATGCAATTTCCCATCGGTTGTTGTGGACATCCCAACAATGACCTTGCCTGTTGCTGAAACTCCTTTAGCGGCAGAGTAGTTCCCGCCTAAGGTCCCAAGATCTTTCATAATACCGTTTTTACAAGAAAAAGCATGAATTTCTCCGTAATATGTTTCTGATCTCCCTACAATCACTTCTCCATTATCTGATACTGCTTTGGCAACTGCGGAGTACCCTCCTAAGGTTCCCAAATGTGTAACGGTATTCCCTTCCCATTTCACAGCATAAGAAACTCCAGCAGAGTCTTTTATCGATCCTACTATCACTTTCCCATTTGCGGATACAGAATTTGCAATAGACTTAACGGACCATCCTATAGGTAAAACCTTAGCTTCACCTCCTTCCCACTTTACAGCAAATGTTCGTAACCAAGCATCTTGAGCTGTCCCCACAATTATAGATCCGTCTGAAGAGATTCCATTAGCTTGGGATTTCACCGCCCAGTTAGAAGGAAGTAAACACATTTCATTATCTTTCCAAGTTACTGCGAAAGTTTGACCGTACTCATTTTCAACAGTCCCTGCAATTATAGATCCATCAGAAGAAATCCCTGTTGCTTTAGATTTTTTTACCCAAGAACTAGTAGGAAGTTCCTTAGTGCCCCAATAATTCCATTTGACAGCATAAGTGCGGGACCAAATATCTTTCACAACACCAACAGTTATAGAACCATCTCCTGAAACAGCTTTTGCAGATGCTTTTTTATTTGATAGTCTTGATAAAGTTGTTTGCCCCCAATAATTCCATTTTACAGCTGAAGTAGACTCGAAATTGTTTTCTGGTTTGTCTGTAATTACGTAGGAAAGACCAGAAATAGTATACGATGTAAACATCAGCATCCAAAAACTAATCTGAGATAACCTTGAGGTTAGAATGTGTTGTACTCCTTTCATATTTACCTTTGGGTTGCGAGATTTATAAGGAGAATTTATTTGCAAGCCATAAGTTTATAGCAGTATATATGAAGAATTACAAGTATTGTAATTGTTGGGAGTTTTGAAGGAGGTAGATGTATTTTTTATTATTTTTAATACAAAAGAAAACTTTGCCTATTTAAAAATAGGCATTAAGTTAGAAAAAGGAATTAGATCAGAGAATCATTATTTTAAATTTGTAAAGAGTATATAGATCCAGTCAGATTAATCTGCAGACTCTTCATAAGCAAATATATTGGAATCAGTAAAAATTCCTTCAGATCCCAATTCTTGCTCGATTTCCATGAGTCTATTATATTTTGCGATGCGCTCAGAGCGTGATAGCGATCCTGTTTTGATTTGACCAGCGTTAAAAGCAACTGCAAGATCTGCTATTGTGGTATCTGTTGTTTCTCCAGAACGATGAGAGATAATTGTAGTATAACCCGCCATTTGTGCAAGCTTGATCGCGTAGGCAGTTTCAGTAAGTGTGCCTATTTGATTTGGTTTAATCAGTACCGAGTTTGCGAGTCCGTTGCTAATGCCTTCTAATATCAATTCTGGATTTGTAACGAAGAGATCATCACCAACAACCTGGACTTTTTCTCCAAGTACTTCAGTCAACAAGGCCCAACCGTCATAGTCTTCTTCAGCAAGGCCATCTTCTATTGAGTCGATAGGATAGTGATCACATAAATTAGCAAGAATTTGGATTTGCTCTTCATAGTGTCGTCCATCATAAGTAGCTGTTTTTACATTATAAAATGAAGATGCCGCGCAATCTAATGCTAAAGACACGTCTTTCCCGGGAACAAAACCAGCTTTTTCAATAGCAAGGAGCAGTAATTCTAAAGCTTCTTCATTGGAGCCCAGGTTAGGGGCAAATCCTCCTTCATCACCAACTCCAGTAGAAAGGCCTCTTTCATGGAGGAGTTTTTTCAGAGTATGGAAGACATCAGCTCCGATGTTAACAGCTTCTTGTATTGAAGATGCTCCAATAGGACGAATCATAAATTCTTGAAATTCTAAACCGTTATCAGCATGCATACCACCGTTGATTAAATTCATCATGGGGCAAGGAAGACTACAAGCAAAGCATCCTCCTAGATAACGATATAGGGGCCTTCGAAGAGTTGCCGCTGCAGCATGTGCCGCTGCAAGAGATACTCCTAAAATAGCATTAGCTCCTAGATTTTTTTTATTAGCAGAGCCGTCCGCATCGATCATGAGAGAATCAATTAGTGCTTGTTCAAAAACATTTTGGCCCTTCACAAGAGGAAGAAGAATTTCATTTACATTTTTTACAGCTTGAAGGACTCCTTTACCCTGATAACGAGGAGAATTTATGTCACGAAGTTCTAGAGCTTCTTTTTTTCCTGTGGATGCTCCTGAAGGCACGAGAGCTTCTCCAACAGAGCCTGTGCTGGTGGTCACTTTAACATGTAAAGTAGGGTACCCTCGAGAATCTAAGATTTCTCTAGCTTGGACATCAGCAATAACAGCTTCAAACATAACGTTTATCTCTTTTTTATAACTTTGCTAGCAGAATAGCACATGATTATCTGATCACGTTTTCTTTTCTAAATGATGCATCAACATTCTAACAGTCAGAATTTATTGATGTATATCAACCTTATCATGACAAAAATGGACAAATTTGGGGAGAGGAATATCTTTGTTTAGTATGAACTGAGCAAAATTTATTAGAAAAAATAGAGAAGTTGTTCTTTACAAGCTTGCATTTGGTCACGATATTTTGCAGCAGCGTCAAAGCGAAATTCTTTGGCCGCACGTTGCATAAGTTTTTCGTATTTCTTAATTTGTTCTTCAAGTTCTTCTTTAGATAAAGGTTGTTGGGATGTTTTAGGAGATTCTAAATCTTTGCTAGAACTTTGTATAATGGGGTTAGCAAAAATAGCTTTTATAATTGGCTTAGGAACAATGTTATGCTTTTTATTATAGTCTAGTTGTATTTGACGGCGGCGTTCGGTTTCTTTTAGAGTTTCTTCTATAGAGCGTGTTTTTTGGTCAGCATAGAAAATTACCTTACCATTGATATTTCTAGCTGCTCGTCCACAAAATTGAATTAAGGATGAAGTACTCCTTAAAAATCCTTCTTTATCAGCATCTAAAATAGCAACTAAAGATACTTCAGGGAGATCGAGTCCTTCACGTAGGAGATTCACTCCAATTAGTACGTCAATAACCCCTGAGCGTAGATCCGCTAGGATTTGCGTGCGCTCAGCAGTTTCTATCCCAGAGTGTAGATACGCTGCAGGAATTTCTAACTCTGAAAGAAACCCTGCCATATCTTCAGCGAGTTTTTTAGTTATGGATATCACAAGGATTTTTTCATGTTTTTGAGAAAGTCTTATACGAATTTCTTCAAGGAGATCATCAACCTGACCTGTGGCTGGGCGAATTTCAGGTATAGGATCAGGAATGCCCGTAGGACGGATAATTTGTTGTATTACGTGACCCACACTCTCTTGTAGTTCAGTTTCTCCTGGAGTTGCAGAGACATATATTACCTTGCGAAAGTAGCGCTGAGCTTCTTCATAGGTTAAAGGACGATTATCAAAAGCTGAAGGTAAGCGGAACCCATATTCTACTAAAGATTGCTTTCGAGATAGGTCTCCACGATACATAGCACGTATTTGTGGTAATGTTTGGTGAGACTCATCTACAACTAGGAGAAAGTCTTCTGGAAAATAATCTAAGAGACATGTAGGAGGCGCTCCTGATGGGGCTCCTGTAAAATGACGAGAGTAATTTTCTATGCCTTTACAAAATCCGATTTCCTTAATCATCTCAATGTCATGAGTCGTACGCTGGAAAATACGTTCCTTTTCTATAGGACGATCTTCGAAAAAGGCCATACGCTCTTCTAGCTCTTCTTGAATTGTACGGATCGCTTGCTCTCGAATTGCCTCAGGGGTTACATAGTGTGATCCAGGATACAAAGTTACTGAGGATACACTATCTTTAGGAATCATAGTGAGGGGATCGCTGTACTCTATAGAGGCTAGGATATCGTTTATAAATTCTAATCTTAGGACAAGGTTGCTTTCGTAAGCAGGGAAAATATCAATTACGCTGCCACGTTCTCGAAATGCACTTCTTTGCGGAATCGAAGATGCCTGATAATGCATTTTAACAAGTTGAGATGTTAAAATGTTCCTAGAGTATTCTTTGCCGACCTCTAAGACTAAGGCCATTGAAGTATAGTTTTCAGGAGAACCAATGCCATAAATGCAAGATACCGAGGAAACAATTAAAGTGTCTCTGCGTTCCAAAATGGACCGTGTTGCCGATAAACGTAATTTATCGATCTCATCATTGATTAAAAGACTTTTTTCTATGTAAGTATCGCTGCGAGCAATATAGGCTTCAGGTTGGTAATAATCATAGTACGAGATAAAGTACTCAACAGCGTTATTAGGAAAAAATTCACGGAATTCCTGATATAGCTGAGCTGCTAACGTTTTATTATGAGCCAAAACTAAGGTAGGAAGATTCACATTTGCAACAACATTAGCAATCGTGAATGTTTTCCCAGAGCCAGTTGCCCCAAGAAGGACTTGTGATTTTATTTGGTTATGGACACCAGCAGAGAGTTGAGCAATCGCTTCTGACTGGTCACCACAAGGAGCAAAGGGAGCATGTAATTGGAACATAATAAAATTTATTTAAGTAACGAGCGCCATTTATGACTAAATCCGAGTTTATCGTGGACTTCTTCCATAGTAACTTTCGCTACTTCACGCATTTTATGCGTGCCCTCCTCTAAGATTTGTTGTAGTGCCAGAGGGTTGGATAGAAGTTCGGAGCGTTTTTCTTTTATAGGCTTTAAGAAGAGAATGAGCTCTTCAGCAAGGCGTGCTTTCACTTCAATATCTTTAATGCAACCTTGACGATAACGTGCTTTAAACTCTTCAACTTCGTCTTTATGGGGGTTAAAAACATCGTGGTAAATAAAAAGGGGATTTCCTTCAACTCGACCAGGGGTTGTTGCTCGAATGCGATTAGGATCGGTATACATCTTACGTACTTTTTCTGTGATCTCGTCATCACTATCAGAAAGATAGATAGCATTATTCGCGGATTTACTCATTTTCCCCTGCCCATCAATTCCGACAAGAGAAGTTAGTTCTCCTTGTAAGACTTCAGGTTCTGGAAATACCTGCCCATATAATCGATTAAAATTCCTAGCAATATCTCGGGTGAGCTCGACATGTGATTCGTTGTCTTTCCCTACAGGAACCAACTGTGCTTTTGCTAGCAAGATATCAGCACTCTGTAAAACAGGATAGCCAATCAGGCCATAGGAAAGCCCTCCTTCTTCAATGGAGGCATTCCGGGCCATGTCTTTAAGACTAGGAATGCCCATCAACCTGTTGATTGAGATTAACATAGAAAATAAGAGATGTAGCTCATAGATTTCAGGAATTGCGGATTGTAAATAAATTATAGATTTTTTTGGGTCTATCCCAACGCTTAACCAGTCTGCAAGAACTTCGTAAATATAGTTGTCGACATCAACAATTTCTTCTTTACGAATTTTTGTAGTTAAAGTGTGAAGATCAGCGATAATAAAAAAACAGTCATACTCAGCGCAATTTTGAAATTGCAATCGATTTTTTATAGAACCTACCCAATGCCCTAAATGAAGCTTTCCTGTTGGACGATCCCCTGTAAGTACGCGCTTTTTTTTACTCATAATGTCTACTGTTGAAGTGCTTTCATTAGCTCGTCAAAGTGATTTTTTAATGAATGAATTTCTTCTTGAATTTCCTGAAGATTTTTCTCTCCAACAGGATTCTTTTGAGCTTCTAAAAGCCTCGCCAGCAAATGACGGATTAAATGACAAGTATTCTGTACATCAGTCATGAGTAAGAATTCTTGGCCATCTACGCGAGCTAGGCGATTTAAAAAAATACATCGTTCTTGCTGTGTTAGCATATCGGAGGTAATAAAATTAATAAATTCACCTCGTTCATGAATATCTTTAGCAACACGTATAGGCATCATGAACTCGGCAATTAAACTATGAGCACCTTGCTTTTGTTGGGGAGCGAGTTCTTGAGTTAATTTCCCATTAATCAGCATTTCAAAAAAGAAATTAGCGATTTCTTGTTGTCCATTAGAACAATTAAAAACAACATTTTGAAATTCTCGAAATGTTGTGTAACCAATAGGAGTTGCAAAAATTCTTTTCAAATTTCCTTCAAGAAGAAGAAAAACATTGTCTTCAAGTTCTAATATTTTTGTCTTTGCTGCCATAAATTATACCTTTGTACTGGGAAAGAGGTTACTTTTAACTTTTTCTAATTTTTTTATCAATTTTTCCAAAATGATCTTCTCATCAGAGGAGAGCTCTGTACATTTGTTTAGGATTTGAGAGCCTTTGGAAAGCATAGCAAGAGCCTGTTTTACTGGAGATGTTTTTCTGCAATCTGTATCGACTAAAGGAAATTCTTTTCGGATAAGGTCTAAGAGCTCACTTTTCCCTTCTCCTCGGTAATTTCTGATAATTTCTTCTTTTTTTTCTTGAGGTCCTTGACGAGAAGCGAGGGTATAGACCACTTGTCTAGGCATCTTCTCCATTTCTATTTTTAAAGGCTCGGGGAGACGCTTGAAGAACTCGTAATAAACTAAGAAATTATAAGGAGTCTGTCTATTGCCGTAGGTTAGAAGTAGCCATGAAGAGAAGGCTCCTTCACGATAACTTTTTAGTACATCACGGACTTTTGCTATACGCTCCCCATGCAATAAAATAGACTGATGATGGATTTGCTTCACTTCAGCAGAAAGAGTGCATAGGTGTAGAAGGTCAGACTCTTCAAGGTGCTCTCGAAGGTTATAATGTTCGAGCAAGTCACGTATTTGTTCTTTTTCTTTGGATGACAGGGTTGGATTAGAGAAACTATTTGCGAGAGGAGAGAGGTCGCCTTCCATGCGCTTACGAGCAAGAATCTCCATTTTAGTTTGAGTATTTTTTTTAAAACGACTTTCTAATAACGTTTTTAGATTGCCCATAGAGTTAAATATCTCTTAGTAAAATTAGCAATTCTTTAGTGAGGTTGAAATAGTCTTCAGAAGCACGTCCACTAGGAGATGTAGCGAAGACGGGCTTACCGTGAATAGCAGCCTCTGAAACAGTAATGTCTCTACGTATTTTGGTGTTTAGTAACTTCCCTGGGAAAGTTTTTTGAATAAGGTTGGCAAATGCTGAGTTATTTTTCCCTCGACAATTCCAAAAGGATAGAGCAACACCTAAAATATTTAAGGGATGCCGAGCAGCGATTCCTTGAATGAAACCTGCTAGACGTTCCAAGCCTTTAACGCTATAGAATTCTGGTGTAGCACAGATAAGAGCATAGTCCGCAGCAATGAGCGCAGATTCTGTAAGCCAACAAAGCGAAGGAGGGGTATCAATAATAACATAGTCGTATTTGTCTTTTACAGAGCTAAGGACATACTTCAGCCTCTCGTGAGAATAACGATCGGCAGCAAGGCTTCCTGAAACTTCTACACGCTCTAACCAGGTGTCAGCGGGAATTAAATCTAAGCCAGTATCTTGGATAGGACGAATGACATCTTCTATCTTCTTTTCTCCTTGTAAAACAACAGCAAGGCTGTCATAGCAATCAGGATCCAATCCCAAACCAGAGGTAAGGTTTGCTTGAGCATCAAAGTCAATAAGCAAAACCTTGGCTTTGTGATATTGCGCAAGAGCCGCACCAAGATGAAGAGTTGTTGATGTTTTAGCTGTTCCACCTTTAAAGCTGTTGACAGCGATCGTCTTCATTCTTGATGCGTATCCTTAAAAATCCTTAATAACTACAATAATGCAGTTAAACTTAAAGAGTTCTTTTCTTCAAGTATAGTGTTTAAGAATCTTTCTATGGTGACGTCGCTAATCACACGATTGTCACGCGTGCGTACTGCTAATACATTTTCATTAATTTCACGATCTCCAAGGGTGATCATGTAGTTTACTTGCATGTTTTGCGCGTTCCGAATCTTTTTACTTACAGATTCGCTAGAATCATCTAAGGAGACAACTAAGCCCAACTGCTTCCATGCCTCAACTAATTCCTTAGCTCGAGGAATATGACGGTCAGCAATCGTAATAACACGCACTTGCTCAGGACTTAACCAAAGTGGGAATCTACCTTTGAAATGTTCTATCAGAATACCAAAGAAACGCTCTATAGAGCCAAAAAGAGCCCGGTGGAGCATCACAGGAACACTCTTAGTTCCCTGAAGCGTTGTATATTCTAATTTGAAACGTTCTGGTAAGAACATATCTAATTGAATTGTACCACATTGCCATGTTCTTTGAATTGCATCTCTAACATGAATATCAATTTTAGGACCATAAAACGCTCCTTCTCCTTCACGGATAATGAAGGGTGTTCCCGACTTGATTAATGCTCGATGCAACGCATCTGTAGCTAATTCCCATAGAGAGTCATCGCCTATAGTATCTTTTTCTGGACGAGTAGAGAGCTCTAAATGGTATTCCAGTCCAAATGTACTGTATAGTTTAGAAACCAATGAAAGAATATTTAGAGTTTCCTCTTCAACTTGTTCTGGAGTAAGGAAGACATGAGCATCATCTTGATGAAATGCACGAACACGCATCAATCCCGATAAAGCTCCAGAGGCCTCTTGACGATGCACGTGACCAATTTCTGCTATACGAAGAGGAAATTCCCTATAACTATGCAAACGCGTTTTATAGTATAGCATACAACCTGGACAGTTCATTGGCTTGATAGCGTAGTCTTCATCATCGATTTGCAACGTGTACATGTTTGCTTTATAGTTTGTCCAGTGACCCGAAACCTCCCATAGCTGACGATTCATTAGTTGGGGTGTTAGAATCTCTTTATAGCCAGCTGCTAGGTGTAGCTGTTTCCAATAGCCAATTAAAGCATCCCAAATAATCATGCCGCGGGGATGAAAAAAGGGCATGCCAGGCGAACTCTCTTGTTGAGAGAAGAGGTCTAGCTTTACTCCCAATATACGGTGGTCCCGTTTTTTTGCTTCTTCAATTTGATCGAGATGTGCTGTGAGTTCTTTAGACGACGGAAAGGAGACCCCATAAATACGTACTAGAGATTCTCGAGAGGGATCACCTCGCCAATAAGCTGCTGATGTGCGTAATACTTTAAATGCTTTTACATGCCCAGTAGAAGGAAGATGAGGACCCCGACAAAGATCAAAAAACTCTCCTTGACTATAGGCTGAAATCTCCTCATTTTCCGGAAGTTCACGAATCAATTCTGTTTTGAATGGATTATTTGGGAACCTTTCCAGAGCTTGTTCTTTATTTTCACATGTAAAACGAGAAATCTTAAGCTTTTCGTTTACAATCTGTTTTACTGTCTCTTCAATTAGAGGAAAGTCACTTTCGCTAATTGAAAGGTTAGCAAAATCGTAGTAAAACCCTTGATCTATGACAGGCCCGATTGTGGGAAGGGCATTAGGCCATAACCGCAGTACTGCTTGGGCTAAAAGATGAGCAGAAGTGTGAAGAAAAATTTCTCGTCCTTCAGGATCTTCAGGAGTGAGGAAGGCTAGGGTGTCTCCTGTTTTTAGATGGGTAGAAAGATCTTTAGCAGAGCCATTAATAAGAACTCCAATAAATTCGATTGAATTTTTTAATTGCTTAGCTACATCCGCTGCTGTAGTGCCTTCGGGTAGCTCGAATTTTTTTTCACCACAAGTTACGTGAATCATCTTTTCTCTCCACGTCTTCATATTTCGAAGACTTTTGTTGCTAGTACTTTAGTGTTTTTTTTGGATCAAGGCAAGCTGCTTTTTTTTATAAATAACTTTTATTTTTCACCACAAACTAAAGAGTCTCAGGAGATTTGGATTGGAGCTAATAAAAGCATCTTTTATACTACTAGCTTCTGTCCTTATAACTAGTCTATATGTCGCTAATTTTGGTTTTTCTTACAGGATTTATTTGGTCTTCTTCCTTTGCGCTTAGCAAGTTGGCTATGAATGCCTCTTCTCCTATATTTGCTACCGGAGTTCGTATGGTAATTGCTGGTGCTATTTTAGGCCTGGCTGCTTGGTGGCGGGGTGGTTTTGTGACCGTATCAAAAAAAATATTGGTTTATGTGTTGCTATTAGCTGTAACAGGGTTCTATCTTACCAACATTTGTGAATTTATAGGGTTGCAACACCTGAGTGCGTCTAAGGCGTGCTTTATTTATGGGCTTTCTCCATTGATGTCAGCGTTTTTTTCCTACATTCAGCTGAAGGAAAAAGTGACACAAAAAAAGGTTTTAGGACTTTTACTAGGTTTATTGAGCTATATTTGCTACCTAACCTTTGGAGGAGGAGGCGCTTCGGGTGGATGGACATGGCAGATCGGTTTGCCGGAAATGCTGATTTTGGGAGCAGCAAGTTTAGCGTCTTTTGGATGGACCTTGCTCAGAAAAATTGAAAAGGAAACAACCCTGTCAGTCACAGCTATCAATGCTTATGCTATGTTAATCGCAGGGATCTTATCTTTGATTCATTCTATAATGGTCGAATCATGGCAACCTAGCCCAGTAAGAGATGTATCACAATTTTTATATGGAACTTTGGCTTTAGTGGTAGTTTCTAATTTGATTTGCTATAACATGTACGCTAAGCTATTGAGAAAATATTCTTCGACATTCCTTTCGTTTTGTAATCTTATTATGCCCTTATATTCAGGATTTTATGCCTGGGTATTGCTTGGGGAAAAAGGAGTTACTGTGGGTTTGATTTTAGCTGTGAGTTTTATGGTGGCAGGTTGTCGTCTCATCTATCACGAAGAGTTTCGTCAGGGTTATATTTTTTCATAAAGTACAGCCGCTTTACATGAGCAAGCTGAGTAACAATACTCAGCTTGATTAATCTCTAATTGTGATTAGCTAAAGATAGCGGCTGATGTTTGTGTTTGGGAGTCAGCAATATTTTGTAATGTCTGTAGGGCAGAGTTGAATGATTGCATTGCTTGTTCTTGTAGTTGCCCTGCTTGCCCTGCTTGTTGCCCATAAACCGAAGACATTTGCTTCATCACTTCTGCTTGGGCTTCAAACTTTCCTGCTAGTCTTTGTTGATGTGCTACCTCTGTTCCTGTGATGCTTCCAGAAATTCCTTCGACAGCTGCTGTGATTCCATGCATTAACTGACTCATCTGCATGGATGAGGAAAGAGCTTTCCCTGCAAAGGATGCAACACGTCCTCCTTGGGTTTTGACGACATTCATACCTCTAGAGACTTTCTCAGACCAGTTTGGTTTATTTAAGAATTGTCCGAAGAGTCCTGAAGAAGCTGCTGATCCACCTCCTGTTGCTGCTTGTGACACTGTTTTTGAAGCTGCTGCTGCCATATCATCAGTTAGGTTGGAAGCGGCTTTTGCTGCTGTAGATCCCATAGATCCAGCTGCTGAAGAAACAGACTTAGCCGCTGTAGCTGTAGTTTGCTGAACTGAAGAGGTTGCAGAGCCGAGTGCCTTGGAAGCGGTTCCAGCGGCTGTAGCTCCTGTTTCTTTTGCAAAGGCAGCCGATTTGAGAGCAGAAGTAGCTCCTTTAGCTGCAGAGAAAAGACCCGCGCCAACAGAAATTGCAAACCCTACGATGTTGACAATCCCACTAATGAGAGATTGTTTTGCCTGAGCTTCTGTAGCTGAAGCTTGGGCATTTGCTTGGTTTTTAATTGCTTCTCCAATAGCTGGGGCAGCTTCTACTTGCGATTGGATGGCTTGGTTTTGAGCTTGGAAGGAAGCTTTCCAAGATGCTCCGGCAGCATTGGCCATTAAGGTCATAATCAAACCTAAAAGAGCTAAGGCCCCCATATTTTTTTTAAGTACAATCCCATTGACAGTTTGAGTATCTGGCTGGGGAAGCTCGGGTAAACTATAGTTGCTTTGCTTTAATTTATTAGGACTTTGTACAGCTTGCGCTGTTGCAGTTTCATTTGCACTAGATACGGAAGTTGTGGATTTCGCTTCGCTAGACTTTTCACTTTTTTCTCCTTTGGCACTTTTAGCAGTTGAGGAGGTGCTTTCTTTTTTAGTAGTTTTTTGTGATGCCGCATCTTGAATAAGATCCTCGAAACCCCCGGCAGCTGCTTCTGCTTGAGCTCCTTGTTTTGATACATTTTTGGTATCATGACCACCTTGCAAAGCTCCTGCTTTTTGAGAGACTTCTGCTAAATGGGCAGCTAATTCGGGGTTTGGGTTTGAAGAATTTCCACTAACGCCTGATGTCATAGCAATACATGCTCCTTTAAAAATTATTTATTTTTATGCTGCGCTTGCGAGTGCACCACTGATAGCGGCATAAGCTTTGAGGATTTGTCCGCCAAGCTTACTAGCTTTCTCAGTCATGTC
Organism: Chlamydia serpentis; assembly: GCF_900239945.1. Lineage (NCBI taxonomy): Bacteria > Pseudomonadati > Chlamydiota > Chlamydiia > Chlamydiales > Chlamydiaceae > Chlamydia > Chlamydia serpentis. Next base: position 886,812 of record NZ_LT993738.1, read on the forward strand.
ATCAGTCTCGCCTGTTTGTTTTGCAGCAATTTTACTTGCCTGCTGCCAAAATTGAGTGAACATGGAAATCATGTCAGCCGCAGCCTGAAGTTTCCCAACTTCTTTTTGGAACTCGGCTACTTTGTTTTGCATCTCAGAAAGTTGCGTTTGCATGATCCCTTTACCAAGAGCAGGAGCTGCGACCATAGCTCCAACACCGATTGTGACCCATTTACTCGTAAGAGAGGACATGACTTTAGATAGCTTAGGAAAATTTTTAGCGATCATTTGTGTCCCTTTAGAGAAAACTTTAGAGACTGCCTTACTAATTGCTTTGGCAATAGCTTTGACCAAAGTTTTAATGAAAGCTTTAATTCCAGACTTGATAGCAGCTTTAATGGCTTGAGAGATAGCTTGTTTAATGGCTTCTACAACGGCTTGTTTAACAGCCTGAACAACAGCTTGAACTGTAATTTGTGTTGCTACAGTTGTTGCTGCTGCAGCTCCAGCAGCTCCTCCGGCGGCTGCAGCCCCTACAGCAGCTCCAGCAGCTAGCCCTGCCAATCCAGCTCCACAGGTAAAGATAGCAGCAACTATAGAAAGTACGGTAATGACAACAGACACAGCAATCATCACAGTATTTACTGTTTCCATCGTTCCTTCAAGGTCTTTAGACTTCTGTTCAGCGGCTTTCATCTCTTGATACTCTTTGCGTTCTGCATCAATTTTTAAAGCCTGCTTTTCTAACCCTAATTTATTTGATTGATCTGCTTGTGCTTGTGTACTCGCATAGTTAGATAATGCGGATTTCGTTGCTTCTCCGAGTGTTTGAATTGCTTTAGCAAGTGCTAATCCAATTTCAATAACTTCAGATCTTGGCGTAATTCCAGGTTTGGGAAGTTCTGGTGTTTCTAATTTTGCCGAATTAGTCTGTTTTCCTGAAAGCGCAGCGAGAACCACTTCTTCAACTTCTTGCATTTGCATCGCACTTAGATTTTGAAGAGACTCCAAAGTTGATTCCATGGTCTTGCTTGCTTCCTCTATAGAGGTTTGCATCGCAATTTTAGTCGCCGTTTTTGATGCATCGGTAGCAGCAGCTCCAGATACTTTTCCTGAGCCATCACTGCTTGCCTTTCCTCCTTCTATAGATTCTTTTCCAGCAGCAACTCCTTGTTGAGGAGAGCTTTCTGTTTTTGAAGCAGAGGAAGTTTTATCTTTTCCAGCAGTGCCCGCAATCGCTGAATCACTCTCCATTTCAGTATTTTTACCTTGGCGTGTTTGCTGTATTTGCTTATTTTCGTTTCCAGCAAGTTTGTCTTGTTGGGGGACGCCCTGAGGTGTTGATGTCAGGACTTGAGACATGATGTTTTTCTGATTGTCTGGTCCTGAAGAAGATGAAATAGACATGGTGTTATCCTAATAGGTTTAATTCTGAAAAGGCACTATTCCGCGCCTTTCACCATTTGTTTATTAACAACAGATGTAAGATGTTTTAATCCATGTACTACGGAAGATAATTCCTTAGCAAAATCAGCATCTTCTTTTTTAGAAGGGAATAAGCCTTGGGTTAATTCTTCGAGATGTAAAGATTCTAAAGTCCCAGAAAGAGCTGAGATGATAGTATTGATCTGATTTTTATCAGTAAGATTTGCAAATGTCTGAACTAAAGGTAGTTCTTTATAAAGATCTGAGACTATAAGTTCTAACTCTTCAATAGCAGTTTCTTGAGACTTTTCTTGAGTACCTTGTACAGGTGTTACCTTAGATTTAACTGGTTTTTTTGCTTTTTTTTGCTTTCTGTTCATAGTGATTTTACCTCGTGATCTCTAAAATTAACGTTTTTTCCCGCTTTTCTTATTTGCAGTTGTTTTACCTTTTGCAGCAGGTTTTTTTCCCTTTGACTTCTTATCTTCTCCAACCATTTGCTTTTCGATAGACTGTTTCATGATTTGGCAACGTTCTTTTAAGATTTTGAATTCCGGTTTAGTACCACAGATATCCATAGTGATATCTAAAAAGTTGCTTGATTCTTCAGGTTGCTTTAACTTTAGCAAGCTGTCAGCAATATAGTACGGAGGGATAGGGTTCTCAGGTTGAGCATCAAAGGCTAGGAAAAATCCGAAGGCAGCTTCATTATATAAATGTAGTTGATGGTAGCATGAGCTTAGCCCTAACATATATTTGTAGTTTTGAGGTTTTGATGCTGCTAGTATTTGAAAGAGTCCTATTGCCTCATTGTATTTGCCTTGGGAATAGAAGGTATAAGCAACAGTGTAAATCTCTTCTAAAAGATAATCTGAAAGTCCTAGGATCTGTTGCAGGCTAACTCCATTGCTCAGTCCTTCGAAAATATTCCCCAAGGCTTTTTTGATTTCTTCTTCAGTAGGTACAGGATGGACCTGCGATAGGTCCTCGGCCTTCGCTTTCTTTTGAGCCGCTAATTCTGCTAAACGGCTTCGCGTTTTTTTATTAAAAGAGGCTGAGGGTTTGTAAGGTTGATTGGCATTGCGAGGAGATGGTTTGCTCATCGATCTAATTCCTAAAATAAAATTATTTTGTATTTATTAATCAATTTTAGAATTAATCTTTTTCTAAAAACAAGCTTGTTATTAATAATATTTTTTATTATTTATTTTATGAATTTTTAAGCCGTTAATTATCAATGAAAAAAGCCGTTTGAATTGAAGCTTTCTTGACATTAGCTGTGGGGTATTTTAATTTTCTTTCATAAAAAATTAAGTAAGGCAGCTACTTCTGTGAGAAGGCCTATTCAGTTACTCAATCCCCTCACTATCAATCAAATTGCTGCTGGTGAAGTCATTGAAAACCCTACTTCTGTTGTTAAAGAACTTGTAGAGAACTCGTTAGATGCTGGAGCTGATGAGATAGAAATTGAGACTTTAGGTGGGGGACAAGGCCTAATTATCGTTAAAGATAATGGTTATGGGTTCAAACCCGAAGATATTCCCTTAGCTTTACAGCGTCATGCAACCTCAAAAATAGCAGAATTTTCTGATATTTTTTCTTTAAATAGCTTTGGCTTTCGAGGGGAAGCGCTTCCTTCCATCGCTTCTATTTCTAAAATGGAAATACATTCTTCGGTCGCAGGGAACACAGGTGTAAAGTCTATTATTCATGGAGGAGATATTGTTTCTTCGGAGCCTTGCGCCCGTCAAATGGGCACGACAATCATTGTTAACTCTCTCTTTTATAATGTCCCCGTACGTCGTCAATTCCAGAAAAGTCCTCAATCCCATCGTTTAGGGATCCGAAAGCTGATAGAGAACGGGATTTTAGCTAAAGACAACATAGGTTGGTCTTGGATTAGTGAAGGGAAGCGTGAAATGCATTTTTCTAAACAAAAGGGATTCCAAGAAAGAGTTGCTTATGTAATGGGAGAGAATTTCATGCGGGATGCCCTTACTATAGATAAAACAGATGATTTTATCCGTATTATAGGTTTTTTAGGTTCACCGAACTTCCATCGTCCGACGCGTCAGGGACAGAAAATTTTTATTAATGATCGTCCTATAGAGTCTTCTTTTATTTCTAGGCAAGTGGGAGACGCCTACTCATTGCTTTTGCCTCTTCAAAGGTACCCTGTTTTTATTTTGAAACTTTACTTGCCTGCTGCTTGGTGTGATTTTAATGTGCACCCTCAAAAAATAGAGGCCCGGATTCTAAAGGATACAATTGTTGGGAACTACGTCAAAGAAGCTGTATTAGAGACTTTAACTCGCCCCCCGATGGTACATGGAGTTCATAACGACGTTAAGTCAATCGAGTTGCCTACATTTTCTATATTGCAAACGAATCATTTAGATCTGGAAGAAAGCAATACTCTTGAATTTTCTCAAAATATCTCTCAACTAAGTGGGGCAAACTATTGTTTAGAGACAAAAAACAATAAACCACATGTCTCCAATTTAGAAATAGATTGGACACATTCTAGGGATGTTCGTTTTTTGACTTCTCTAGGTCGTGTTGTGCTTGCTGAAGATCTAGAGGGAGTACATGCTATTTTTACCGCAGCAGCGCGAAAGCAACTGTTTTTTCTATCTTTGATGCAAAGCAATCAGCAGATACATCAATCCCAAACACTACTTATTCCAATATGCCTTCAGGTTACACCGCAGGAAGCGGCTTTTTTTTCTGACCATAAGGAAGTGTTATGCCATTTAGGAATAGAAATATCTCAGGTGGGGCCGTGTACTTTTTCTATAGAAAGTGCTCCTAATTTGATCGGTGAAGAAGAGCTGAAGGCTTGGTTGTTGCTATTGGCAGCAACAGGATCCAAAGAGATAAATCAGGAGACATTAGCTTCTTTGATACAAGCAACATTAGCGCAAACTATGTTTTCTAAATGTGTACATGTCTTTGACTCTTCATGGTTGATACTTCTTTGGAGCTTAGGGAAACCTGAAAAAGCATTTGACGGTACACGAATTCGTCGGTTAATTTTAGATTCCGATTTTATTGAAGGATAATGTTATGTCTGATGATCGCATTTTACGTGCTCAAAGAGCTCTTGCAGAATATAATCTTGATGCTGTTCTTGTGGAAAAAAGCGAAGATATTGCTTATTTTCTCAATGATAAAGCGATTGCAGGCATCTTATTGATAGGAAGAGAGGAGATAAGATTCTTTGTCTACAGAATGGATAAAGATCTCTACAATCATATCCAATCAGTCCCTATCACTTTTCTGACCCACGATGTTGTTGCAGATCTAAGTTCTTATATCGAAAAGAATGGATACCAAGTGATCGGATTTGATAGTGCTTTCACGGTTTATCATAAGTTCGCTCAAAGACAGGTAATACCTTGTCGTTGGGAGCCTTTAGATTGCTTTACGGAAAAACTGCGTAGTATAAAGTCTCCAGAAGAAATTAGACGGATGCAGGAAGCTGCATCTCTAGGATCTGCAGGATATGATTATGTATTGACTCTACTTAAAGAGGGAGTCACAGAAAAAGAATTGGTCAAGAAGCTACGTGTCTTTTGGGCTGAAGCGGGTGCTGAGGGTCCTTCGTTTCCTCCAATTATTGCTTTTGGAGAAAATTCTGCCTTTCCTCACTCGATTCCTACCGATCGTCCTTTAAGAAAAGGAGACATTGTTCTGATCGATATAGGCGTTCTTCTTAATGGGTATTGTTCTGACATGACTCGGATGACGGCGTTAGGAATGCCTGATCCTAAGCTTATGGAGAGTTATCCTATTGTTGTGGAAGCCCAAAAGAGGGCAGTTGCTCTTTGTAAGGAAGGTGTTCTTTGGGGAGATGTCCATGCAGAAGCTGTTTGTGTATTGGAGGAACACAATCTTGGTAGTTATTTTGTTCATGGGATAGGGCATGGTGTTGGGCGGAATATTCATGAGTATCCCTGTTCTCCCAAAGGGAGTTTAGTGAAACTAGAGTCTGGTATGACTATTACCGTGGAACCTGGAATCTATTTTCCTGGTGTTGGAGGGATTCGTATCGAAGATACTCTATGCATAAATGGAGATAAAAATTTTAGTTTAACCGCGCGTCCTGTAACCTCAGAGTTAATTTGTTTATAAATTAAATTCGATTTAGTTTTTAACTTTAAATTGATTTGTTTTATTTTTATAAATTGATTTTTTTTGTTTTTTGAGTTATCTTATAACTTTATTTTTAGCCTGCCCCCACTATGTACCAGCTTCTTTCCATAGGTTACAGTTTTGTGAGTTTCATCGCGCTTCTCTGGATGCTGTGCTATTCTCCTAACTACGCAACAGATTTGTATAATATTTCTTTAGTTGCTGAAGAAAATTTTGGAGAGATAAAGGCGTTTCCACAGGCAGAGAATCTTTTAGAGGGAGCCTGGGCATTAGATTTCCCAGATTTAGAAGAGAGGTTGCCTGATCTAAGAAAAGAGCTAATGTTTCTAGGTAGTAACGATAGGCCGGATGCTTTTGGTGGAAAGTTTGCGTTGCAATTAGGCTCTTCGCAAGAGCGTTATATAGCGGCTCTCAAGGAGAGAGTTTACTTGAATGTCAGCGCTTCTTCTCGAGGTCCAGTCTATTCCTTTAGTCCTAAAGGGGTGCCGACACCCCTGTGGATAGAATGTTTTTCTGTCGATATGAACGGTAGATTGGAAGTTAGAGTCCGGCTTCAGGGTTTAAATCAACATCTCATTTCCAAGCCACGAGATTATGAAATTTTATTTTTAAATCCTCCAGCTACCAAATTAGATTGCTGGGAGATCGGGGGAATTAGGGTGGACGCAAGTTTCCCAGTAAAACAAAAGATACGTCGTATCGGGGCTGATAAGTTCTTATTCATGCACGGGGGATCTGAATACGCTGATAAGGCAACAAAAGAGCGAGTCGATTTTGTTTCTGCTGAAGAGGAGAATTATAGTCGTTATCTTGCTGTAGGAGATATTCTTCTCTGGGATGGCAATTTTTGGCAGACATGTGGGGAATTTCAAGGAGTGAGTGCAGAAGTCCCTCTTTTTGAGGTGAAGAGAATAGATGATAAAGTAATGATTGCCGATTTATGGAATGTGGGAGGGACTCAACGTCAAACCATAAGTCTCGTTAAGGGGTTGCCCTCTCCTATAGAAGTCAGTGAAGTCATTCGTGAAGTAGAGTTCATTGGCATGCGTTCCTGGTCAAAACCAATAATTATAGCTGGAGGTCAAAGGCTTATTCTTTCTCCTGATGATTGGATATTAAGAACCGCAACTGGCTGGGAAAAACTTGCCAGATCAGATCAAATCGAAAACTATGTTTCGGGGAAAGTGTCCGGCCCTCTTTTAGTTTTTGAGAAGTTAGAAAAAGATTTTCGAGGCTTTGTATTGCGAGGACACATGTTTAACGCTCAAAGGACTCTAGTAGAAACAATAAGTTTGCCATTAAAACAAGGATTTGAGCCTAGTGTTGCTTCTCAAGAAGTGTCTCCGAATACACGTCTTGGTACAACAAATCAAAGTGCGGCCAACCGTGGGGGATCGTAATGGTTTTTCGACGTAATTCTTTACTACACCTAGTTGTCCTATCAGGGATGTTCTACTGTCCTTGCGGAATGGCCTTAACAATAGCAGAAAAAATAGCTTCTTTAGAACAAGCACGGAACACATCGGATGACTACCCTGGAGTAACTTCGTTTAACTCGAATATGAGAGAATACAGCCTTCAGCTTAAAACGTTATATGATGAAGCACGTAATCTACGTGCTGCTGGAGTGGAGTCTGAAGTCCTTTGGAAGGACTTATTGACTCGGATTAGTGACGTGCGAAGGCATCTTCGAGAGATAGAGGAACTTTGGGCTGCAGAAATCCATGATAAAGGTGGTAATCTTGAAGATTATGCTCTTTGGAATCATCCAGAAACTACCATTTATAATCTTGTTACTGATTATGGAGTTGAGGACACTGTTTACTTGGTGCCTCAAGACATTGGCGCAATTAAAATTGCGACATTATCGAAATTTGTAGTTCCTAAGGAATCTTTTGAAGATTGTCTAATACAGATTTTATCTCGTTTAGGAATTGGAGTGCGTCAAGTAAATCCTTGGATCAAGGAACTGTATATGATGCGTAAGGAAGGATGTGGTGTAGCGGGAGTTTTTTCTTCTAGGAAAGATTTGGAGTCACTTCCAGAAACTGCGTATATTGGTTTCATTTTAAATTCGAATATAGATGCTCATACGAATCAACATGTGTTAAAAAAATTCATTAACCCAGAAACAACACATGTTGATGTGATTGCAGGGCGTGTGTGGATTTTTGGTGTTGCCGGCGAAGTAGACGAACTCCTTAAAATTTATAGTTTTGTCCAGTCAGATAGTATACGTCAAGAGTATCGGATTATTCCGCTAACTAAAATTGATGCAGGAGAGATGATTTCTATCCTCAATGCAGCCTTTCGCGAGGATTTGACTAAAGATGTAGGCGAGGAATCTTTGGGCCTTCGGGTAGTGCCTCTACAGTATCAAGGACGCTCACTATTCCTAAGTGGTACATCCACTTTAGTACAACAAGCCCTTACTTTGATTCGAGACCTTGAAGAGGGTATTGAGAATCCTACAGATAAAACAATCTTTTGGTATAACGTCAAACACTCCGATCCTCAAGAACTAGCTGTCTTGCTTTCACAAGTCCATGACGTCTTCTCTGGAGAGACTAAGAGTAATTTTGGGGCTGCTCAGACATGTGGATCACAATTAAATGCTTCCATCCAAATTGATACTACCGAGAGTTCTTCAGCAAAAGATGGTACAGTAAAGTATGGTAACTTTATTGCAGATTCTAAGACAGGAACACTGATTATGGTTGTAGAAAAGGAAGCTCTTCCTCGGCTTCAGATGCTACTTAAAAAACTAGATGTTCCCAAAAAAATGGTTCGCATTGAGGTATTGCTATTTGAAAGAAAACTCGCACATGAACAAAAATCTGGGTTGAACCTTCTCCGTCTTGGGGAAGAAGTTTGTAAAAAAGGTTGTAGTCCATCCATATCTTGGGCAGGAGGCACGGGAATCTTAGAGTTTCTATTTAAGGGAGCGACAGGTTGCTCAGTGGTTCCTGGATATGATCTTGCCTATCAATTCTTGATGGCTCAAGAGGATGTACGCATTAATGCGAGTCCTTCTGTAGTAACTATGAATCAGACTCCAGCTAGAATTGCTGTGGTTGATGAGATGTCCATAGCAGTGTCCTCAGATAAAGATAAGTCGCAGTATAATCGTGCACAGTATGGAATAATGATAAAAATGCTTCCAGTAATTAATATGGGAGAAGAAGACGGCAAAAGTTATATTACTTTAGAAACAGACATTACTTTTGATACTACGGGAAAGAATCATGATGATCGTCCTGATGTCACAAGGCGTAATATTACTAATAAGGTGCGCATTGCTGATGGGGAAACAGTCATTATTGGAGGTTTACGTTGTAAACAGATGTCAGACTCTCATGATGGGATTCCTTTCTTAGGAGATATTCCTGGTATAGGGAAATTATTCGGGATGAGCTCTACATCAGATAGCCTTACAGAGATGTTCGTTTTCATCACTCCAAAAATTTTGGAGAATCCTATCGAGCAGCAAGAACGTAAAGAAGAAGCCTTGCTATCCTCTCGACCTGGAGAGGGAGAGGAGTTTCGGCAAGCTTTATTAGCTAGCGAAGCTGCAGCAAAAGCTGCACATAAAAAATTAGAAATGCTCCCCACAGTAGGTTTACCCTTATCTTATCTAGAGGGGCGAGAATATGATGGCTACTAGTTTTTTATCTCAAGAGCTTCTGGACATCCTTCCTTATACATTTTTGAAGCGGCACTGTCTACTCCCCATTGAAGAGAGCAATGAAATAATTACAATAGCTCATGCGACTGTTACTTCAGTCATTGCTCAGGATGAAGTCAAGCTGTTAATAAACAAGCCTGTGCGTTTCGTACTAAAAGATGAAACAGAGATTTTACAACGTTTACAACAGCTCTATAGCAACCGTGAAGGTAACGTTTCCGACATGTTGCTAACAATGAAGGAAGAAGATACCGCATCGATTCCAGAAGAGGAAGATCTTCTAGAAAATACTGATACGGTCCCTGTAGTTCGTCTGTTGAATCTTATTTTAAAAGAAGCTGTTGAAGAGAAAGCTTCGGATATTCATTTCGAGCCTTGTGAAGACTCTATGAGGATCCGTTATCGAATTGACGGAGTCCTCTATGATCGCCATTCTCCTCCCTTCCAGCTTCGTTCTGCATTGACAACTCGGGTTAAAGTCTTAGCAAAGATGGATATTGCGGAGCATCGACTCCCTCAAGATGGCCGTATTAAGATCCAAATTGGTGGTCAGGAAGTCGATATGCGCGTGAGCACTGTCCCAGTAATTTATGGAGAACGTATTGTTCTGCGTATTTTAGATAAGCGCAATGTGATTTTGGATATAGCTGGCTTGCATATGCCTAAAAATATCGAAGTCTTATTTAAAGATACGATAACAGCTCCTGAAGGCATTTTGCTTGTTACAGGTCCTACAGGCAGTGGGAAAACTACAACCCTCTATAGTGTTTTACAGGAGCTTAAGGGACCTCTAACAAACATCATGACGATAGAAGATCCTCCAGAGTATAAATTGCCAGGGATAGCTCAGATTGCTGTTAAGCCTAAGATTGGTCTGACTTTTTCGCGAGGTTTACGGCACTTACTGCGTCAAGATCCTGATATCCTGATGGTTGGAGAAATTCGTGATCAGGAAACAGCAGAAATTGCAATACAAGCAGCACTCACTGGACATTTAGTTGTGAGCTCCCTTCATACTAATGATGCGATTTCTGCGATTCCTCGTTTGGTTGATATGGGTATAGAATCTTACTTGTTATCCGCGACCCTTGTAGGTGTTGTCGCTCAGAGATTAGTCCGAGTAATTTGTCCTTACTGCAAGGTGGCTTATCTCCCTGACAATCAAGAAAAATCCCTCTTAGCCTCTTTAGGTAAAGATACTGAAGCTCCTTTATATCGTGGTGAAGGATGTGCTCAGTGTTTTCGATCTGGATATAAAGGAAGACAGGGGATCTATGAGTTTTTACGTCCGAGTACACTATTTCGCTCCCAAATTGCTTCGAATAGTCCCTATCATATTTTACGAGAAACTGCTCAACAATATGGTTTCTTACCGTTATTAGAGAGTGGCATTGCTCTTGCTTTATCTGGGGAAACTACTTTGGGAGAAGTCTTAAGAGTTACCAAGCGGTATGATTAGGGGGACAGATGCCTCGATATCGGTATGCATATTTAGATTCCAATGAAAGAAAAAAACATAGTTATGTGGAAGCCCTTCATATACAAGAGGCCAGAGAGAAGTTGATTCAGGACAATGTCCAGGTTCTAGGTATTCGTGAGGTCGCTTTGCGGAGGATAAGCGTTAAAAGCTCTGAGTTAATTATTTTTACAAAACAGCTTCTCCTTTTATTGCGTTCAGGATTACCTCTATATGAAAGTTTAGCTTCTCTGAGAGATCAGTATCATGGGCAGAAAATTGGTTTGTTGCTGACTTCATTTATGGAAGTGCTAAGGTCTGGAGGAGCTTTATCTCAAGCTATGGCAGCACATCCTAATATTTTTAATCATTTTTATTGTAGCGGTGTGGCTGCTGGAGAAAGCGTAGGCAATTTAGAAGGATGTTTGCAAAATATTATTGTAGTTTTGGAAGAACGTGCGCAGATTTCAAAGAAGCTCGCAGGAGCTTTAAGTTATCCGATTGTGCTCCTTGTATTTTCTTCTGCTGTGATGCTTTTTTTCTTAATCGGGGTTATTCCTTCCTTAAAAGAAACTTTTGAAAACATGGAAGTCAAGGGATTAACAAAAATCGTTTTTGGAATTAGCGACTATCTTTGTGAATACGGCTATTTATTTTTAGGAGTTCTGGGCTTCGTAACGACTATAGGGATTATAATGCGCCATCGGATTCCGTGGAGGCAAATTCTAGAAAAGCTATTGTTTGGTTTGCCAGGGACAAAAAAATTTATTGTTAAAGTAGCTTTAAATAGATTTTGTTCTGTTGCTTCAGCAATCTTGAAAGGGGGAGGCTCCTTAATAGAAGGTTTAGATTTGGGATGTGATGCGGTCCCTTATGAGAGGCTGAAATCAGATATGAAGGAGATCGTCCAGGCAGTAATTGGCGGTGGGACTTTAAGTCAGGAGCTTACTCAGCGTACTTGGGTTCCTAAGTTGGCTATAGGTATGATTGCCCTGGGAGAAGAATCGGGGGATCTCGCCGATGTTTTAGGATACGTGGCTCATATTTATAACGAGGATACGCAAAAAACACTAACATCTATAACGTCGTGGTGTCAACCCGTGATCCTTATTTTTCTTGGAGGTATCATTGGTGTTATCATGTTGGCAATATTGATCCCGTTAACAAGCAATATCCAAACATTATAAATTGCGTACTCAGAGGAGTTGGTATGAAAAGACAAAAGAGAAAGCAATCCATCACGCTGATTGAGATGATGGTTGTAATTACCCTGATAGGGATTATCGGTGGTGCTTTAGCTTTCAATATGAGAGGCAGCATCCATAAAGGCAAAGTATTCCAATCCGAACAAAACTGTGCAAAAGCTTACGATATTCTGATGATGGAATATGCAACAGGAGGAGCTTCACTAAAGGAAATCTTGTTGCATAAGGAAGCAATTTTAGAAGAGGCTTCGTGGTGCAAGGAAGGTAAAAAATTACTTAAGGATGCTTGGGGGGAAGATCTTGTTGTTCAATTGAATGATAAAGGTGATGACTTAGTGATTTTTTCTAAGCGTGCGCAAAGTTTAGCTAAAAAATAGATTTACAATAAAATTATGAGATTTCGGCGTAAAGTCAAGCGTAATTTTTTACTAATAGAAGTATTAATGGCGCTCTCATTGGTTTGTATAGTCCTGATGCCCTGTGTTAGATTCTATTATGCTGTGCATAGATCTTTTGAGGAGGATATTTTCAATCTGCAATTACCTGCTATCATTGACTCCTGTTTTCTATCTGTTGAGGAAAAGATGCGAGAGCAAATGGCGACAGGGACTATTTTGTCTTCAGGAAGAGAAAATGCCATTCCTCAGGCATACACAAGCCAAGGTGTAGGTTATCATATACCCTATGGCTACAGTATAAATATTCGTAAGGAGGTTCATGGCGATAGTCTTAAAGCTAAGATTTGTCTCGCAGATGTTGTTGTGGAACTTTTCCCAGATCAGAAACAAGCAGTATCGGTGCAAAGATGCTTATGTGTAGCTCTATAGTTAAGAAGAAAAAGCGCAGCTTTTTGCTTATGGAATTGCTGATGACATTTACTTTGATAGCGCTACTATTAGGAACATTAGGCTTTTGGTATCGAAAAATTTATTCTGTGCAACAGCGTAAAGAACGCATTTATAAACTTTATATAGAAGAAAGCCGAGCATATAAGCAATTGCGGACGCTATTTAGTATGTCTTTGTCTTCATATCCTCAGGAACCTGGATCATTATTTTCCTTAACTTTTGATCGGGAAGTCTATAAAGATCCTAAACTAGCAGGCGTGGTAGGAGCCTCTCTTTATCATGACACCAAAGAACGCAGCCTTGAACTTCGTATTTATAATGTTAAGGAGCCTTCATATTTTGAAACACAGCTTTTGCTATCCGACATCACGAATGTTATAATTGCATATCAGAAAAATCCCGATGTTGACAAACTACCTACGAAAGTTGCTTTAAC